>JALRLN010000295.1 GCA_023254445.1 Candidatus Poseidoniaceae archaeon
CGCCGCTGCGGATGGTTTGACGCGGTGGTCATGCGACACGCTCAGCGCATCAACGGCTTCACCGGACTGGCGCTCACCAAGTTGGATGTTTTGGGTGGTCTGGACGAATTGAAGATCTGCGTGGCCTACGAACTCGACGGGAAGGAAATCACCGAATTACCCTCCACGGCCTCCGCCCTCGCACGGTGCAAACCCATCTACATCACCATGCCCGGTTTCCCGGCGCTTTCCCTTTCGGAATGGTTGGCGATGGCGGTTCACGCCAACGAGTCGGGCAAGGGCATCTCGGTCCTGCCGACGGCCGCTCAGCACTACATCGCCAAACTCGAAGCGCTGGTTGGCGTACCCTGCACCAGCGTGGGCGTCGGTCCAGACCGTGATGCGACCATTGACTGTGTTTGAGGCCTGCCCTGCGCTCTCGCAGGCTGGTTTAGGCAGGTGAAGGCTCAAAAGGGAGGGGCTCACCGCTCGGGCTACAAGGGCGCTTAGCTCAGTTGGAAGAGCGTCTGGTTTGCAACCAGAAGGCCGGGGGTTCAAATCCCCCAGCGTCCACTCCCCTCAGAGAGTCCGAACCCCCTGTTCGGTGGACTGCGCCAAACTGTCCGGTTAGAGTCCAAACCCCTCGGTCGCTTCAGCCACTCGGGTTGAACCGTTCCTTCAGAAGAGATCCACGAGGACATTTTGAACGCCCTCTCAAAGGCCAATCGTTGAGCATCGTTGGGCACCAGTTCAGCGTAATGTTTCTCCAGCGTCCCGATTTCATCCCCGAGCACCATGGCGATGTTCTCGAAGGTGTTCCCGTTGGCCAAGTAGCGCATGGCGAGGGAGTGCCGATAACTGTGCGAAGGAAGCGTTTGGACAGGCTCTCCGTTGAGGCTCGTTGAATCACGAACCTGCTTCAGCCACATGCGGATGGTCTTGTCCGTGGCGTGGTCTCGCACCACCTTGGTTGTTCCCGAAGCGTT
>JALRLN010000296.1 GCA_023254445.1 Candidatus Poseidoniaceae archaeon
GTGGCAAATCAGCCTGCTGTGGACCATGCTCAGCCTGTCGCTGTCCTTTGGCCCCTTCGTCGTTTCAGCGACGGCGGGTGTGTGGTACCAAAAGCGACTGCTCGCAGAACTCGCTTCGCGCGAGCAGGCCACGATGGCGGCTTACGGCGGTCGAGACCCGCTCACCAGCGTGGAAGCGGTGCTCCCCGAGGTGCCCCTCGATTCTGGCTCGCTCCTTCTCGCGAACGTCACCATCGGGCCGTCCTGGTGGCAGATGCTCCTTGCGCAACTCAAGTCCCTCGTTGGGGGGCGCTTGGTGCACTTCGACCGCGTCCTCGAATTCGGCCGTCGCGAAGCCCTTCAGCGCCTCCGCGAAGCCGCACAGCAGCAAGGGTGGGACGACGTCGTCAACGTCCGACTTGACACCGCGGTCGTCGCCGTGAACACCGCCAACCGTTCCCGCATCGGGGCGATGGAGATCTTCGCCTACGGCACCGGCGTGAAGCGTGGCGTCCAAAGCAAGACCGCTCCGGCCGCGCCGTCGGCCATTTCCCTCTCGGGCGCACCTTGATATCCTGTGGTCGGTGCCGTGCGCCTGCCCTTGTAGTGTAGTGGATATCACCCTCGCCTCCGGAGCGAGGAACCCGCGTTCGAATCGCGGCAGGGGCGCTCTTCACCGTCGGCACGGTCGTTCATGGCGTCCCCATCGCCGTGGTCCTTCTTGAGGCCGTCGCCGTGCACGACAACGGTTTGGCCGTGGGCTCGAACCGGAGTCCCAAGAGGTCGAACAGCACGCAGGCGGTGGCCGACACGCTGGGTGAAGTGCTGCGCTCCATCCTTGAGGTGAGGGAGTCGCTCGTCCATGTCCGTGGCTCCTTCGTCCTCCAAGGAGAAGGTTACGTCGCCTCGGACGACCTGGAGCAGGTCTGCGTGAAGGCCGGCTCTCGTACGCTCGACTTCCGTTGCGAGGGCAACCGAGCAG
>JALRLN010000297.1:0-320 GCA_023254445.1 Candidatus Poseidoniaceae archaeon
CAGCCTGCCGGCTTTCCGCATGCCAGCAAATCCGTCTTCACCATGCCGAATGACTGTTTCTTGTCGCATTTTTAATCCTGTCAACTTCCGGTGGACACAAACATTTGGATAACACCCAAATCTGAATTACCGTGTCTGCGGCCTGTCTAGCATATTCTGCATGCTTATCGGTGTAAAAATTTTCTGATACTGCAGGACATGTCACAAGCAAACAGCACGATTTGACAAAATCTGTCTTGGCGCTCATTCTGCCGCGCTTACAGAACGTTTTTATTAAGGTCTAGATGATGTCCCAGCCAAAAAACCCGACCGCCGCGATT
>JALRLN010000297.1:330-959 GCA_023254445.1 Candidatus Poseidoniaceae archaeon
ACCAAAGACAAAAATATTGGCTGGTTGGCAGAAAAATTAAGTGCACAAGGCATCCAGCTTGTTGAAGCACGGGTGATTGCTGATAACCGGCAGGTGATCATCGATACCGTAAAGACGCTGTCTGCGGCTTATGATCTGGTGTTTACCAGTGGCGGCATTGGACCAACGCATGATGATATTACAACCGAGGCGGTGGCGGCGGCGTTTGATGTGCCGGTTATACGGCACCCAGAGGCTGAACGCCGGCTGGTGGCGCATTACGAGAATACTGATCTGGAATTTAATGCGGCCCGCCAGAAAATGGCTGACATTCCAGCAACGGCAACGCTGATCGACAACCCACTATCGGCGGCCCCTGGGTTTATTTTGGGTAATGTGCATGTTTTGCCGGGGGTGCCGGCAATTTTGCAGGCCATGTTTGAGGGGGTGCGCAGCTCTTTGCCGGGCGGTGTGGTTAAGACCCGGATCACCGTGCAATGCGGCACTGGTGAGGGCAATATTGCGACCATTTTGGCAACGGTGCAATCTCGCTATGAGGGGGTCAGCATTGGCAGTTATCCGTGGTTTAAACCCGGTCAGTTTGGCACTGCTGTTGTGGTGAGTGGCCTAGACCAAACTGCAACAGCATC
>JALRLN010000298.1 GCA_023254445.1 Candidatus Poseidoniaceae archaeon
CGCCCCAACGGCAGGGCCACCGCACATCAACCCCCCTCATCCGGAGCAACGCTCATGCCCCTCGATGGACAGGAGGCAATGTGTCCGCTGAGGCTTCGACACCGGACCTTGTCATGAGCCAACGCCTCTGGGCGATGTTCGGTGTCGCCATTCTGCTCGTTGCGGGCATGAACGCATACGCGGTGCTGCGGGAGCCGGACGTCGTCCCCATCGGTGACCTCGTCGAACACACCAACGAAGTGGTCCGCATCGAGGGCACCCTCACCTCGTGGATGGTGGACCCCTATGGCACCGGCGAAGACCGGGTCGACGTCATCCTCGAAGACAGCACGGGTGTCGTCGAGGTTCGCTGGTACCGGGCCGGAGCCCTGCCTCCCGTTGGCACCGTCGTCGATGCAACGGGAGACGTCATCGAATGGGAGGGGCGGCTCTACATGCAATCCCTTGGCGCTGGAGCGGTGTCGTGGGAGGCGGAGGACCTTCCCGACGTCGTCACCACCTCCTTGTCGGACGTCGCCCTTGACCCTGCCAACCACAGCGAGGTCGTCCTTCGCCTGAGCGGCTACATCGGCGAAGCGATTCCACCGGATGCGGCGTGGACGTCGGCCCAACTCAACGACCATCCGACGTGGAGCAACGCCGAGCATCACCTTCGGCTCATCGTGTCCTCCGCACCGGGACGGTGGATCGAACATGGCGCCCGGATTCAGGCCGACGGACTGCTCCGCTACGACCCTGCGTCCCTGCAATGGGCCTTCCACGTCACCGGACCCGACCTGCTGGTGGACCCGTCCCACACACCCGCGGTGGAGTCGCTCAATTGGGACGATACGGCCTCGTGGTCGTACCGCAGCGGCGCCATCACCCGCCTCTCAGGCGTGCTTGTGCAGGACGAGGACGGATGGTGGATGACCAGCGGCGAGGAACGGGCGTGCTTCCTTCC
>JALRLN010000299.1 GCA_023254445.1 Candidatus Poseidoniaceae archaeon
GACGCGATGGACAGCGACCGTGACGGCGACGGCTACAGCGACGAAAACGACGCCTTTCCCACCAATCCGTCCGAATGGTTTGACACGGACTTTGACGGCGTGGGTGACAACAGCGACGTGTTCCCTAACGACACCAGCGAATGGATGGACAGCGACGGTGACGGGGTCGGTGACAACAGCGACGCCTTCCCGTACGACGCCAACGAAACGATGGATTCGGACAACGACGGTTACGGCGACAACGCCGACATGTTCCCCTACAACGCCTTCGAGTACCTTGACAGCGACGGCGATGGAGCGGGGGATAACAGCGACGCCTTCCCCTTTGACGCCAGCGAAACGATGGACAGCGACAATGACGGCGTGGGCGACAACGCCGACGCCTTCCCCAACGACCCCACCGAATCGGTTGACACCGACGGTGACGGCGTGGGCAACAACGCCGACCGCTTTGACGACGACCCCACCGAAACCGCTGACAGCGATAACGACGGCGTGGGCGACAACGCCGATGCCTTCCCCAACCACCCCGGCGAGACGATGGATTCCGACAGCGACGGCGTGGGCGACAACGGCGATGCCTTCCCCAACGACCCGAGCGAAACGATGGATTCCGATGGCGACGGCATCGGCGACAACAGCGACAGCCATCCGTTCATCAACAACTTCCTTGACAGCGACGGCGACCAAATCCCCGACCTCCAAGACGCCTTCCCTGCCGACATGACCCAGTGGGTGGACAGCGACGGCGACGGTTACGGCGACAACGCCACGGGCTCAAACCCCGACGCCTTCACCAACCTCGCGAGCCAATGGTCGGACATCGACGGCGACGGCTACGGCGACAATTGGGGCAACGGTTCGTGGAACGAAACGCGAGCCGCCTCCGGCGTGGGCCAATACGTCGAAGGGGCCGTCATGGCGGATTACT
>JALRLN010000029.1 GCA_023254445.1 Candidatus Poseidoniaceae archaeon
CCGATGGCGTCGTTTGTCCAGCCTCGTAGGTGCCGATGTACGCCGACAGGGAGGCGAAGCCTTCACGGCCGAGGAAGGGCGTGCGGGAGAGCACGGGGTGGCTCCAAAACAGCAGGGTGAACATGTTGATGTTGGCGAGCAAGGCGGCCATCAAAATCACAGGAATGTTCGAAGCGTACACGAGGCGGATGGGGTATTTGCCACGGTGGCCACGGACCTTGCCGTGCGTCAAGGGGAGTTCGAGGCGGCTCGATTCGGCGTACGCCACGATGAGGAACACCACGACCGAGGAGAAGAGGGCCACGAGTGGATTGACGTGCGTGAGCATGATGGTTTCGAAACCGTTCACCTGCACCATCTGTGTGTTCGTTGCGCTGCGGAACATGTAGAAGATCATCGGCAGGGTGCCTGCGGGCGGGTTTTGGATGCTGTAGGGCACGCCCGTGGTGGTCGGGAGCCAGGAGAGCGTCCCCACGAACGTGGACTGTGCAACACCTGCAGCAATGAACAGCGAAATCCCTGAGCCAATGCCCCACTTGCTGACCAACTCGTCGAGCAGGAAGACGAGGTAGGACCCTGCAAACAGTTGGGCCACAATCACGGCGTTCGCCCACCCAAGCCCGTAGGCGTCGACGAGGAACTCGGCCGGGTCGAGGAAGCCGTAGGTTTGGGGGATCGCTTCGATCGGGATCATGATGAGCACGAGCAACTTCTGAACGCCCTGGTACATCGCCTTGTCATCGCTGTTGGAGAGGTCCAACCGGATGATCTTCGCACCAGCAAAGAGTTGCATGATGATGGAGCCCGTCACGATGGGGCCAATGCCGAGGTGCATGATGGAACCGGATGCGCCGGCCATGATGGAGCGGAAACCGCTGAACAGGTCGAGGGCCTGACCCGAGAGACCAAACAGCAGCACGTTCGTCATTGCGAAGTAAATGCAGAGAACGAGGAACGTGGTCATCAACTTCTCTCGGAAGCGGACGTGGTGGTCGGGCTTGACGATGGTGGGGTACACGTCAACGAAGCGGTGCAGCGCGTAGAGGCGGCTGCTCCCCTCACCGTCGTACAGGAAGCAGGTGATGGCCGCTGCGGCGCCAAACCCGAGGATGTACACACCGACGAAAATGAAGCCGACGGCCGGGTCGTAGGCGCCAAAGGCTTCGGGGTCAGCAGCCCAGCCTTCGGGTCGAACGTACCATGCACCGACACCGAGCAGGGCAAGCCAACCCAGGATTTTCCCAAACCTTCCGATGATGGGGACGTCAACCAAACCAGCCGGCATCTCGATCATGAAGCAGGCCATCATGTAGAGCAGGTGCACCACGGACAAAGCGATGCCAAAGAGCGCGGCCGTTTGGGGCTCGCCCGTGCCGTTGAGTTCGTCCCATTGCCACCAGATGAGGGTCGCGTAGTAGAGCACGGCCATGGTGATGTAGCCGGCGGGTACTGGTCGATGCTTCATCTGCTCACCGTCCGTATGTCGTGTGGTTCTGCGTGCGCACTTGAAGGTTCACCGCAGTGAAAGACCCTCAGGCGTCGTCCTCGTCCCAGTCGTCGTCGTCCATCTCAACGCTGCCGCCGGCAGCCTCGATCTTTTCAACGGCCTTTGCAGAGGCGCTGTCGACGGTCACGGTGAGGGCCGACGAGACCTTCCCCGTACCGAGCAACTTGTCGATGCCCAGCGCGGAGAGGTCCAGTTCGGTCGCTCCGTTCGCCAACTCCTCGAGTTGACCGACGTTGATGGTCACGCTGACGTTTCGCAGCGAGGGGTCACGGTTGAAACCGTGCATGCCCCAGTGCTTTGGCATGTACTTGATCCGCGTCATTACGCGGTGCTTGTTCATGCCAGCATTGCCTCGACCGCCACGCTTGCCAGCACCACGGCCGGCCTTGTGGCCACGGCCGTTCGTCCTGCAGCGTCCTCGGTGCTTCTGTGAACTCTTACCCATCGTCTCACCTCACTGTTCCACCATGCGCTCGATGAGCGCAGCGATCGCTTCGCCACGGGCGCCGAGGGCGCCACCAACCGTGTGGGCGCGCTTGATGCCGCCCCATCCCTTCGAACCACGAGGGGGGTGGAGACGGAAGACACGCTTGAGTCCGGCCAGGTCCTTCACGGTGGCTTCGCCCGCGGCGATGGCCTTCGCGAAGGAGGCAATGTCCGCGTGCTCGGTCCCTTCCTTGACGTGAGCGTCGGTGAGCGGCACGTCACCGGCCAAGCGACCGCGCTGACGAAGCATGGCTTCGACGGTCGAAGCGTCTGCTTCGCCCCAGGTGATGTAGTCCTTCGCCTTCTGCAACATGCCCTTGTACTGGTCGTTCTCAGGGATGATGACCGCGTGGTTCACGCGGGTGAGGTTGAGGTTGTGCATCGTCTCCTTGATGGAGCGTTCGACCTTGACGTCGCTGCGGACACGAACTACGATGTAACTCATCAAATCATCCTCCCATGGCGAATGTGAAGACGCTCCTTCTGCTCGGGGGTGACCCGGGTGCGGTTGAGTTCCTTGAGGGCGTTGAAGGTCGCAGCAGCGTAGTTGATCGTGGTGCGCGTCTGACCGCTGGTGCGCGAAAGCACGTCGGTCACGCCTGCGAGTTGCAGGACGCGCTTGCCCGTTTCACCGATGACCAAGCCCTTGCCGGCAGCGGCGGGCATAAGGGTCACGCGCGTGGACGCGGAGCGCCCCTTGACCATGAAGGGGACGGACGTGCCGGGACCCGCGGAGGATTCCCACGAACCGTTGCCGCGCTGCACACGAATCAGGTTCAGCTTGGCTGCGATGATCGCCTTCTCGATGGCCATCGGGACTTCCTTGGCCTTGGCCATCCCAAGTCCGACGTACCCGTCCTTGTTGCCCACGCAGGCCATGACGTTGAACCGAACACGGCGCCCGGAGTCGGTCATGCGCTGGACCATGTTGACCTTGATGACGTCGTCTTCAAGGCCGGGGAGGAGGGCATCGATCACCTGAACTTCACGGATGGGCAGGCCGCTGTCAAGGGCTTGCTCGTAGGTCACGATTTCGCCCGCCATCACCTTCTGGCCGAGGCGGGTCTTGGGTTGCCACTCGCGAAGGGCGAGCAAGGGGTCTGGACCGCGGCGGCGGCGGCGGCGCTGGCCGTCGCCTGCATCGGTTTCTGGTGCAGGCGCAAAGGCCGCGAGCAGCCCGGGAGCCATGTTCTGAATGGGGTTCTCTTCGCTCATCTCAGTACGCCTCCTCGATCTTGTTTCGGCAGGCCTCCACCAGGGAGGCGATGGACGGGTCGATGTGTTCGCCGTTGATGCGGTCGTCCTCGGGAAGCACGTCGTCACCGTGGGGGACCTCAAGGCCGGCGTCCACCATGCCGCGAAGAGCAGCATAGATGCGGTTACCGGGGGTGCTGGCGGCAAGCCCGATGTCGAGCACGGCTTCGTTGTGACCGGCAGCGAGCGCCGCCTTTCCGAGGGCAAAGCCCACCAAGTACGAAGCAGGGACAGATTTCTTGGAAGCGTCCGCGGGCCATCCGAAGCGGCTGCTCAGGTCACTGCCGGTCACGGTGGCCACGACGAGGTCGCCGTCCGCCTTCCAGGTCGTCAACTGGGCGGTGGTCCTGGTGTTCGAGACGCGGACCACGGCACGGGGCAGGCCGCTCTTCAGCAGGCCGAGGCGGCGGCGGTAGTCGGTGCTCGCGCTGAGGCGACGGCGGAAGATGGATCGTCGACGGGTGTGCTGCATCAGTCCTCACGCTCCTGAATCTTGACGCCCTCGGTGGACATCTGGGTCTTCATGTGGGCGATGGAGCGGTACGAGCCGCCCTTCGCCTTCAGGTAGTAGTGGCGGTAGCCTGCTGCGTCAATGGTGCCGTCCTCACGGAAGCCCTTGAGCACACGGCGTTGTGCACGAATCGTGCGCATCCATCGCTCCTTCCGTGGGTTTCGAGCGTTGGCCGTTCCTCGGCGTGTGCCTTGGCCCTTGCGGCGGCCCTTGCGCTTCTGCTCAAGGCGCGTCCGGGCGCGGACACGGGAGGTGCCCTGCACGGGCTTGGCCTTGATGATGCCCTGGTCGATGAACTCACGGATGTCCTCCGTTTGCACCGAACTGGCGACCATGTCGATGTAGTCGGAGTTGATCCACACACGGTGGACACCGCAGCCAAGGATCTTCGCCGCGAGGCGCTTCTGGTTCGTCAACTGCATCAGGCATCCCTCCGGCGGTTCAGCACGCGGATGCCAAGTTCATCGGCACGTGCGTGGATGATCGACCGCTTGCGGCCGCCGACCGTTGCGCCAATGCGAGCGGCCTGCTTGGCTGGGTCAATCTGTTCGAGGTCCGAGGTGTTGTGGACCATGACCTCAGCGAAGCCGCTGGGGTGGAGGCCACGGGCGGCGGCCACCTTGCCGTGGCCGACACGGACAAGCGATCCGCGGTACTTGAAGTTCCGACGCTGCTTGTTGTCCATCCCCTTGGGCTTGCGCCATCCAGAGCGAGAAAGGCGAGCGTAGCGGAACCATTCCGTCCGGCGGAACGTGGGGGTCTTGGCCTTCTGCGCAGCGCGCAGGGCCAGGGCCTCTCGGGTGGCCTCATCGAGGACGGGCTTCTGACGTGCGACGTGGAAGCCGCCTTGGTCGTCAACGTCCTCGTCTTCCCAATCGCTGGAGGGGGCGGACGTGGCGCCGGCTGCTTCTGCTGGGGCATCGTCGCCGCTGTCGCCCTGGAGCCGGGCGATCAAGTCGTTCTTGTTGCCACTCACGGGGAGGTCGCGTTCCTTCAGGAGCTCCTTGAGCTCGGCGACGGTCATGCTGCTGTAGTCTTCATCCATGCCACTCACTCCTTCGCGATGCGGTAGATGCCGTCTTGGAAGACACGTCGGTCTCGGTTCTTCACCGTCGTGCTGCGCTCGATGTTTGCGGCCGTTTGGCCCACTTTCTCTTTGTCGATGCCGCTGACGATGATGTCGGTCTTGTTTTCGACCTTGACGTCAACGCCGTCGAGGATCTGGGCACGGCGCGGAACGCGCTCGCCGAAGTAGTTGTTCACCACGAATTCCCTGCCCTGCACGGCCATGGTCATGGGGAAGTGCGAGTAGAAGCAGCGAAGCGTGTAGGAGAAGCCTTCGGAGACGCCCTTCACCATGTTGTTGATGTGGGCGTTCCAGGTGCCTGCAAGGGCCTTGTCCTTGCGGCGAGGCAGGTCGGTGCGCACGAGAAGCCCGCCGCCATCCTGCATGAGCGAGACGCGGCTGCTCACAAATTCGCGAGCGATGGACCCCTTCGGGCCGTTGACCGTCAGCATACCGCCCTCGAGGCTGGCGCTGACGCCCTCGGGCATCTCGATGGAATGTTCGATTCGGTCGATCTTCACCATGGTCTCACCTCAGTACACATAGGCGAGGAGTTTCCCACCAATGCGGGCGTCCTTCGCGTCGTAATGGTTCATCACACCGGAGCTGGTCGAGAGGATCAGCAGGCCGAAGTCCTGCGCGGGGAGGTACCGGGACTCCCACTGTTCGTACTCTTGACGGCGAACGCTGTGTCGTGGCTTGACGGTACCGCAGCGGTTGATCGCGCCCCGAAGGGTCACGGCGTACACGCCACCTCGGCCGTTCTCCACATGTTCGTACTCGCCGACGTAGCCAGCGGATTGCATGATGTCGAGCACGTTGCCCAACAGCTTCGAAGCCGGCGACAGTTCAACCGTCATCTTGCCAGCCTGTTCTGCGTTGTGCATCTTCACGAGTGCATCGTTTAGGGGATCAATTTGCATGCCTCATCCACCTCCTCAATTCAACTTGCGGAACCCAATCTCAGGCCCGACGTCCCTGAAGCATTGGCGGCAAAGGCGAAGCCCATGCCGTCGAATCAGCCCACGGCGGCGGTCGCAGCGGCGACAGCCGTTCGTTCGTCCGATGCGCTCTCCATGATCGCGTGCCATGCTTCACTCCTCCATGATGGTGAGACCGAAGGTCTCCTTGAACCAAGCCCTGGATTCCTCGGTGGTCACGCGGTGGGAATCCCCAACCTTCGCCTTGTGCCGGCGACGGCGGGAGACCCGGTGGCCGGGGCGCTCCAGAACGACCGTGATGTCCATCCCGAAGATGCCGATCTCAGGGTCGTACTTTTGGTCGGGGAAGTCGGTGTAGTCTCGGATGCCGAAGGACAGGTTGCCCGAGCGGTCGAAGTTCCACGCAGGAATCGTGTTTTCGCGCACCCAAAAGGCGGACTTCAGGAAGTTCATGATGTCCTCTTGGTTTCGCATCGTCACCTTGCACCCAATCGGTGCACCCTGGCGGACCTTGAGGTCACGGTTCTGAATGCGACCGAGGGTGCGCTGAGGCGTGACGCCAGTCACCAGTTCGAGCACCTTTTCGGCGTTGATGAGCCGCTCGCCGGCTTCACCGACACCGATGTTAACGTTGACCTTGGTGATCCGCGGCACGGACATGGGGTTGACCGTCTCGCTCATTCGTTCACCTCCGTCACCGGCAGGTCGGCCTTGCCGACGGCGAAGACGTTGTCCACGGTCGTGCCGAACTCGTCGAACTGAACTTCGTTGGCCATGCTCGAGCGCTTGACGATGTACTCGCGCACGTCGGCAAAGGTCCCCACGTGCACGCCACCAATGAGGAAGCAGCGTGTTCCTTCAGCGAAGGTGATGTGCTCGAGGATGTCCTGGGAGGGGAGCGCGAGCTTCAGCGCATCGTTGGTCGAATACGCCGAAGCGTCATCGACGATCACGTTGCGTCCGTCGTGGAGGTTGAGTTGCGTCTTGCCGCCCTTGATGGTGGTCTTGCCTTCGATGCGGCACACCTTCCACGAGGCGTCGGAAGCAGGAATGGGGCGGTACCGCAGGCGGCCCTTGTGGTCAAGCACACAGCGGTAGTTGTCCTCCCCGAGGGTGAGGACGTCCATGAGGCCGACGCTGCGACGGGTTTCCTTGCAGACACGACCATCGATGCTCACAAGGCCTTGGTTGAGGATGTGGCGAACTTCGCGGTTGGAGGTCGCGACACCGAGCACGTCACGCATGACCATGTTGAGCGGCATGCCGCGTTCGAGGGAGTGAGCACCGGGCTTGGGCTTCGAAACCCAAACGCTGGTCTTCCTGGGGAGGGGCCAGCTGCGGGGCATGGCGAGGCGCTTCAGATGATTTGGACTGGCCATGATGTTCAACTCCTGTTCTCCGTCAACTTCTGCATGCGCAGTTTGTCTGATTCATCGAGGCGAACGACCACGACGTTGGAAGCGTGAACAGGGACGGCTTCTTCCCTGTTGTCGGACTTGGTGGAGGTGACGCCTTCGATCGTCAGACGACCGGTGGAGGCATCCACGCCAAGCACTGCACCTTGGGTGGTCGAGGCGTGTCGCTTGCCACCATGGCGCTTGCCACCGTGGGCCATGTCGCCACGGACAACACGCACGGTGTCACCGACGCGCACCGTGACGCTGCGGACGTGAGCCAGCCTGTCGTCTGGGGAATCCAACATCAGGCGAGCCGTGATGTTACGGCGGCGGATGTGCATGGGCGCGTTGGCCTGGGCCTTGCGCTGCTTGCCGGGCTTGCTGCTCTTCACCATGGTCTCACCTCACACAATTTGCTTCGCGGTCGCGGCGATACGGGGCCAGCGTTCCGCGGCTTCGCGGGCCACAGGGCCCTTGATGTCGGATCCCTGCACGTCGCCACGCTCGTTGACGATGACGCAGGCGTTGTCCTCGAACTGGACCCAGCTTCCATCGGCTCGACGGAAGGGGCGGCGCTGACGAACGATGACGGCGTTGAACATTTGCCGACGGGTTTGAGGGGTCCCTTTCTTGACGGACACCTTGGCGACGTGACCGACACCGGCCGCGGGATAGCGGCGCATGGTGCCACCGAGTTTCAGGACGTTGATGATCTGAACAACCTTCGCGCCCGTGTTGTCCGCCACGTGGAGGCGGGCTGCGGTCGGCAGACCACGGGTCTGCTTGCCGGCAATCGCCTTCATCAGGCCTCACCTCCGGCGGTGACCTCGACCACGCAGAACGCGACCGACTTGGAGAGCGGGCGGCACTCCATGACCTTCACCGAGTCACCAACGTTCACTTCGCCGATGCACGCGGGAAGGTGAGCAGAGAGGCTGCTCGTCCGCTTCTCGAACCGCTCGTACTTGTCCATGTAACGGACGTTCGCACGGGAGAGCGTGATGGTCTTCTGCATGCCCACGCTGGCGATGGTGCCTTCCAACACTTGGCCACGGAGCCTGAGGCTGCCGTAAAACGGGCAGTTCTGATCCCCGTCCCATTCCCCGTTGGGGGGCTTGACGTCGATTCCGATATCGCGCATGTTCACACCTTCTGGTAGTTGCGGTTGGTCCTGTCTTCGGGGCGCTGCCGCATCAGCGACCCGTTGATGACGGCGTCATGGCCGTCCATGGAAAAGGAAAGCCCGGACTTTCCGAGCGTGATCTGGCGCTCTCCATCGAGCACCTGGATGGTCTGGCGGGTCTCGTCCACAACGAGCCCCGTCCGGCCGACAAGGGAAGGATCAGCCGCGTCAACCACGGTCAGCACGCCGCCGACCCAGGGAAGGTTTCGCACGTCCGTCATCATCGCACCTCCACGTTGTATCCGTTTGTTCGAAGCACTTGTGCCGCCTTTTTCTTGTGGTCCCCTTGGAGTTCGATGGTGCGCCCTTTGACCGTCCCTCCGGCAGCGCATTTGTTCTTCAGAAGCTTCGCGAGTTGGTTGATGTCGATGGCGCCGTCGTCCAGACCCTCAACCTTTGTCACGATCTTCCCGTACCTCCTTTTGTCCGTCGATAGAATGGCTCGCTGCTGTTCTTTCGCAATCTCCTGACAGATGCACAATTCATCGGGTAGTCCGCAAACGCTGCAAATGGCGGCCATGTGGTGTCGTCTCCTCTCAGGCAGCCCTCTGGGCCATGTGGGTCTTGATGCGGGCGATGCTGCGGCGGGTGGCCTTGTAGGCGCCCATGCTCGCAGGGGTGCCGCCCAGCGCCTTTTCGGCGTTGAGCTGGAGCATCTCTTCCTGAAGTTCGATGAGGCGAGCCTGGAGGGCTTCATCGCTCATCGCGGTGATGTCGCGGTTGCTGACGAAGGTCAAGCCTCCACCTCCTCAGGGGTCGCCGCTTGCTCTTCGGCTGCAGCGCGGTTGGCAATTTCTTCGTCGCTGAAGATGCTGATCTCGTGCGGCAAGCGGGTGCCGGGCCGCATGATTTCCACGGTCACGCCGATGGTACCGAGCTTCTTGACGCAGACCGCGTAGCCCTTGTCCATGTAGCGGTCCGCGGTTTCACCGCAGTACTTCACGTGGCCGAGGATGAACTTCTGCGTGCGGTTGCGCGCACCGGTGAGCTTCCCGGCGAGGGTGATGATCACACCGCGGGCTCCGGCCTCCATGATGTTCTGAGCGGCGGAGTGACCGGCGCGGCGGTAGTACCAACCACGCTCCATGGCGGACGCGATCTTCTCGGCCATGACCTGCGCGTTGAGCGCAGGGGTCTGAACCTCCTCGACGTCGAGCTTGGGGGAGGGAAGGGTGAACTCGTCGTTCAAGCGGCGCTGGAGTTCGTTGATGATCTTGCCACGGCGGCCGATGACCATGCCCACGCGCTCCGCCGTGATGGTCACCTTGGTGCCAGCGGGGGTGCGAACGATGTCCAAGCCGCCAAATCCGGCCTTCTTCGTGTTCTTCATCAGGAACTCCTTCACCAGGAGCCTGTCCACGTTGCGGTTGACGATGCGTCGGATGCTGTTTTCCTTGCTCATAGCACGTCACCTCAGAAGTCGTCTTCCTCCGCCTCGTAGGCATCGGTCGCCTCGAGGAAGACCTCGAGGTTCACCTGGTAGTGGTTCTTGGGGGTGGCTCGTCCGCGGGCACGGGGAACCCAACCACGGCGAATGCTGCCTCGGTGGGCCGCGATGTGGCTGATCACCATGTCCTCAGGGTCAATGTCCTCGTGCTGGTGTCGCGCGTTGTCCATCGCGCTGTTGAGCAGCTTGATGACGACGCGAGAGGCCTTGGCCGGGTAACGACCGGGACCAATGCCGCCCTTGCGGTGGCCAACCATCGAGGGGCCAGAGCGCTTGCGCTTCTTGTTGCCCGAGCCGAGGCGGTACGGGATGGCTTCTGCCTTGGCGCGGATGTCGGCACGGTCGGAATCGATCAGCAGGACCTTCTCCAACTTGGAGAGGGCAGCGCCAGCGGTCATGCCACGGATGGTGCGGCAGATTTCGAAACAGGCCTTGGCGTGCACGTCCACGTTCGTGGCGCGTGCGATGGCGAGGCGGTTGCCCTGAAGCGGCTGCGTGAAGCCCTTTTGGGGGAGTTCGCGGCGCTTGGAGCGCCGGTCCATGGTTCGTGCGTTCTTGCCCATCATCTCACCTCACTTCAGTGGCACGTGCTTCGACGACCGGGTTGCACCCACACCGGGGCCGCTGTGGGCCACGTTGCGGCGCGTCAATGCGAATTCACCAAGGTAGTGGCCGATCATCTCGGGACGGACCTCAATCTCGACGAAGCCCTGGCCGTTGTGCACGGCGATGCGCTTGCCGACGAATTCGGGGAGGATGACCATGTCACGGCGGTGGGTTCGAACCGTGCGGCCCTCGGTGCGGCGGATCCGTGCAACGAGGTGCTCGTTCTGCTCCGAGAGGCCCCGTGCTAGGGTCCGGCGAGCGCGGGAAGGCAGGAGTTCGATGACCGACATCGCGTCATCGTCCTCCGACGGCCAAAGGGGCATGCCCTTCAGTTCTTCCACCGTGTACCCACGGTAGGTGAATTCCTTCTTGGCGCGTGCCGTGGTGGTGGCCAAGCGCTTCCTTGCCTTGCGGCGGGAGGCCTTGGGCGTCATGAACGACTTCTTCTTCTTCGCCATGCTCACTCACCTTGCTTCGACTTGCCGCGTCCACGACCCGTGCGGCTGGGTGCAATCAGGCCCACCTTAGCACCGGGAGAGGTGCCGCGGGCCACGGAGTTGGGACCGTGAACGGCCTGGTGGTTTCCACCACCGTGCGGGTGATCGACCGGGTTCATGGCCACACCACTGACGTGAGGGTAGAGCTTGCCTCGGGCCTTGGCCTTGTAGTAGGCAGCACCGGCGGTGCGCAGCGGCATGTCGCTGCGGCCGTGACCGGCCAGCACGCCGATGGTGGCGCGGCACGTGGCAGGGAGCAACTTGAGCGAGCCCGACGGAAGGCGCACGCGAACCTTGTCGCCCACCATACCTTCGACGATGGCGGAGTTTCCACCGGATCGGGCAATCTTCCCCCCGTCGCCGGGACGGAGTTCGAGGTTGTTCACGGCGGTGCCTTCAGGGATCTTCGACAGGGTCGTGATGTTCCCCGGGCGGAGCGACACGTTGTCGCCAATGGCGATCGTCGAACCGACCGCGACACCCTCGGTTGCGACCACCAGGGTGGTCGCACCGTCCGGAAGGCGCAGGCGAGCCAGGGGGGCGGTGTGGACCGGACTGTGAATGAGTTCGGTTACTTCACCGACGATGCCGTTCTCGCGGGGCATGCTGTTGCGCCCAGGGAACCGGTGGCTGGAGACCTTGTAGCGAGGGGACGACCCCTTACGCTGTGCACGGATTCGCTTACCCATATCTCATCCCTCCTCAGAACGCACCCAACCGCATTGCGGCGTCTTCAGCATCGTAGCCCTCGGCGAGACGCACAGAGGCGTGCTTGCCGTGCTTGGTGATTCGGGTGTTGACCTTGGCCACCTCGACTTCGAAAATGGTCTCGACCGCTCGAGCGATTTGCTGCTTGGTTGCTCGTCGGTCAACGATGAACTCGAGGCGCTGCTCCATCGAGCGGGCCTCCATCGACTTCTCCGTCAACCACGGCATGATGATCACGTCGTATGCATCCATGGTCTCACCTCAGTTCATGGCCTCCACAGCGCTGGACGTGAACACCGTCAGCCGGCCCACGTCACCACCGGGCGCGAGGTCCTCTGCGGAGAGGTCCTTGACCGCGACGACGTCAACGCCCGGAAGGTTGCGGACCGCCTGAGCCAGTCCTTCCTTCTTGGCGACCACGAGGAGCACCGAGCGGGGCGTCTTGTGAACGCGACCACGCATGGTGCCCTTGCCAGCGCGGATCTTGCGGCCGTCGCTCGCACGTTGCAGGTCAGCGCCGAGGCCCAGGGCCTCGAGCATCGCCTTGGCCTTGCGGGTCGCGGAGCCGTGGTTGAAGGCCTCAATGTCGTAGGAGGTCTTGGTGCCGTCCACGATTTCGGTGTAGGTGCCGAGCACGATGGGCAGGGCTTCAACGCCGTCGTCGACCCGGTGGCCGCGCCCCGTCACCGTCTCAATGTCGGTGGTTGCAGACAGGGCACTGTCTCGGGCGAGCCGGCGCTCCTTTTGGTTGAGTTTGCGGGACCAGTCACGCTCGACCTTCGGGCCGTGAGCCCGGCGACCGCCGAGGGTGTGGGGGTTCTGCGCCGCACGGCGGGAACCCGTTCGACGCATGATGCGGGAGACACCGCGGCCCTTGCCCCACCATTCCACGGAGTGCTTCATCCCCGACATTGGGCGGCGCTTGCCGACGTGCGCACGCGAACCGTAGGCTTGGCGGCGGTTGGCGCGCGAGGACGCCACGGCGAGCTTGATGAGGTCCTCACGAACTGGGGTTGCGAAGGCGTCGGGCAGGCTGATGGCCTTGCCTTCGCTCACTTCGACGTCGATCATGGCGTGCATTCGGCCCGCCTCGATCTCCGCCTGGGTGACGGTGGTGGTGACGTCCTTGACCTTGACCTTCATCTTCAGGCCCCCTGCTTGGACGCGGTGCTCACGTACGTGATTTCAAAGTCGTGCACCTGAACGTTCGAGGCGCGTGCGGCATCACGGAAGCGGATGAGACGCTTCGCGGGGCCGGGCACGCTGCCCTTGATGAGGACGTAGTCGGAACCGACGTTGCCGTAGTGGAGGAAACCACCGGCCGGGGTGATGGGGTGCTCCTCAGGGTTGGAAATTCGCAGAACGCGCTTGTTGTACTCGGTGCGCTGATGGTATCCCGTCTGACCCCCCTGACGGATGGTCTTTCGGACGTATCCCGTACCAAAGTCACCCATGTTCCCGTGCTGGCGGCGCTTCTTGGAGTTCTTGTGCGACTGCAACTTTCCGCCAAACCGGCGGATGACGCCCTGCCAGCCGTGGCCCTTGGTCACGGCGACGATGTCGGTCAGGTCGCCCTCGCCGTAGCAATCCGCGAAGCTGATCTCTTCACCAAGGTGTTCCTTGGCGTAGGCAATCTTGTCGCTGGCGGAACCGCCCGTGAGGCCAATTTCCATGACCTCAGGCACCTTGCTCGGGGAGCCGGTGACGTTGGCCGGTTG
>JALRLN010000002.1 GCA_023254445.1 Candidatus Poseidoniaceae archaeon
CGATGGTGGGGCCTTCGCCTCGTTCGGGCACGTCACCTCGTACTACAACGGGGTGCTGGCCACCGCACCGTACGAATTGGGCTCCTTCCATTACACCGGTGCTCGTGTGTGGACGAACAAACCCGCGAGCGGCGCCATGCGTGGCCACGGAGCCGTGAACACGCGCTGCGCCGTGGAGGTCGGCCTCGACGACATTGCAGAGCAGTTGGCCGTCGACCCGATTTCGCTTCGGATGGCCAACCTTCTCCCGCCCCACAGCAGGACGATTTCCGGCTTTCGCATCACGAGCAACGGCATGCGCGAAGCCCTTCGTCGTGTGAAGGAGGAGAGCGGCTGGGACCAAAAATTCCGTCAGATGCCGCTCGGCAAGGGCATTGGCATCGGCTGTGGCTTCTTCATTTCGGGGTCAGGCCTCCCCATCCACTGGGACCCGAACCGGTTCCCGCACGCCACCGTTCACCTCCAGATCGACATGGACGGTGGCGTGACCGTGCACACCGGTGCGGCGGACATCGGCCAAGGGTCCACCACTGCGGTCGCGCAGGTGGTCTCGGAAGTGTTGGGCTTGCCGCTGGAGATGATCCACGTGCGCAGCCACGAAAGCGACACGAGTCCCGTGGACCTCGGTTCGTACTCGAGCCGTGTGACCTTCATGAACTGCAACGCCGCCATCCGCGCGGCCATGGAGGTCAGGGAGGAACTGCTCAACGCTGCATGGGACCTGCTCGGATACCACCCGTCGACCCTTGTGATGGTTGACCGGCGGATTGTGTACAAGCACGACCCTTCCATCAGCGTCTCCTACCTTGAGGCCCTCCACAAGGCGCAGGAAGACAAGGGGGCGCTCATCGCCCGCGGAGCCTACCGTTCCCCGCCGATGGGCGGCGTGCACAAGGGTGCGGCTGCCGGTTTGGCCCCCGCCTATTCCTTCTCGGCGTATGTGGCCGAGGTCGACGTGGACATCGAAACAGGTCTGGTCAAATGCACCCGCGTTTGGGCGGCCCACGACTGTGGGAAGGCCCTCAACCCCCTCGCCGTTGAAGGCCAAATCATCGGTTCGTGCCACATGGGCCTTGGCCAGGTGCTCTCTGAACGCATGGTGTATGGGCGCACGGGTCACCTGCAAAACGCGAACCTGCTGCAGTATCAGATTCCGTCCGTCCACGAAATGCCGCACGTGACCCCCATCATCGTGGAATCCAGCGATCCTGAGGGCCCCTTCGGTGCGAAGGAGGCCGGAGAGGGGCCGCTGCTCCCGGTGCTTCCAGCTGTGTGCAACGCCGTCTACGACGCCATCGGCGTCCGCCCCTCGTCGTTGCCGCTCACGCCAGACGTGGTCTGGGGCGACATCCAGAAGCGCATGAAGGCGGAAGGCGTCGTGGACCCGCTGGACTTGACCGCGCCGCGCCTTGCGCACGGGCCGCTGCAGGCCACACTGGATGAACGTGCCTCAGACCATGCCGGCCGCGACTCGGCACGGCAACGCACGGAGGACACCAGTCCCTACGTGAACGGCGTGTTGTTTGGATTCGACCCCGAGCGGCCCCTTGAGGAACAGGCCATGGGCTGGGCAAGCATCGACGACCCCGACCCTGAGAAAATGGCCGAGATGGGGTACGCCGGACGTGCATGGCTGCTCAAAGAACAGCGCCATATGGGGGGTGATGCGTGATGCTAACCCCGCCGTTTACGCTCCACCATCCAACGACGGTGGACGAGGCATGCGCCTTGGCCGCTCGGCTGCTGGACGAGGGGCGGCCCTTCGACTGGGTGGCGGGTGGAACCGACCTTCTCCCGAATTACAAGTGGCACATTGAGACGAAGCCCGACGTGATCTCCCTCGCTCGTATTGATGGTCTCGACGCCATTCAAGCCAACCGTATTGGATGCATGGCTCGGCTGCACGACATCGCAGCTTCCGAGGAGGTGCACCCTGTGGTGGCCACGTCCGCCTCGAAGGTTGCTTCCAGCCTGATCCGTCGAAGCGCCACCCTCGGGGGCAATTTGTGCCTCGACACGCGCTGCTATTGGTTCAACCAATCCGAGGACTGGCGACGTTCCATCGACTGGTGCCATAAAGCGGATTGCGGAACAGGGGCGGATTGCCGGGTCATCCCGAACCAAAACACCCTCTGTGTGGCCACCTACCAAGGCGACGTTGCACCCTCCCTGCTCGTGCTCGACGCAGAGGTGGAATTGATCGGACCCTCCGGGGCACGCAGGCTGCCACTGCGTGAGTTTTTCCAGTTGGACGGCATCACGCGTAACGTGCTCCAGCCCGGCGAATTCCTGCTGATGGTGCACCTCCCCGATGCTGCCTCGAGCCGCCAAGGCGCCTACCGCAAGCTCCGAGTTCGTGAATCATGGGACTTCCCCGAGGCGGGCGTCGCCGCGTCATGGATCCCCGGCGACCCGGCCTCCCTGCGCCTTGCGACGACTGGCCTGGAAAGCATTCCCGGTGTCCACGATGCGCTCGTGGCCGAGCACGGGGACTGGACGGCTCCTGAGGCGCGCCAAGCATTGGCGGAGGCCGTGCGAGGTGCCGTCAAGCCCGTCAACAACACGGCGCTTCCTCCGCGGTACCGCAAGGCGATGGTGTCCGTGCTCGCTTCTCGAGCGATGGGCGACCTGCTCAAGGGGGCCTAAGCGTGAACGCGAGGGCGCTCCTGCTTCTCGCCGTCCTGCTCGTCAGCACCGCACCCACCGCGTCGTCGCAGTTCCAAGGCCCATCGTGGGAACTTGGATGGGAAGACGACCTCGAGAACGGGCTCGTGCTGAACCTCGACGGAAACAGGTGGACGCTCACGCACACCGTCGAATTCTGGATCGCGAACGACCGACCGGTGGACGTCAACATCGACCTCGAGGTGGAACTCCCGGACGATGCTCCTGTTGAAGTGGACATCGAGGACAGCGTGACGGTGTCCGCAAACGAGAACGCGACCTTCGAACTGACCATCACCGGCATAAGCGCGGATGACGTTCGCGCCTTTGGCGCCGCGGACCCCTTCCGGTTGACCTTGACGGCCTCGGAGGCCTCGCAAACCGGTTCGGGCACGACGCGGGAGGTGGAGGTTGACCTTGAGTTCCCCCGCGTGCACAAGTTGATGCCGTCGATCCCCGCTCCACCCGCCTCCTTTGATGCTGGAACGTGGGTTGACGTTGAGGTTGCGCTACAAAATGACGGCAACACCCGTGACGCCGTGGCTGCCGCTGACGTGGAGGTTCGATCGTGCCCCCAACTTGAGGTCGGTGGGTTGGATGCGATGAACAACGTGCTCGTCGATCCCACCGGCGTCAACGGGGCCGAACCTGTGACCGTGACGCTTCGCCTGGAAGCGTCGTCCAGCCAACAATCCCGAACCTGCGAGATCACCCTCAGCGTGACGTCGGAGGGCGACGGGACGGTACGAAGCACGACCTTCGACGTCGAGGTCGTGGCGGTAAGCAGCACGGACGGTGGCGGCGCTTCGGATGACGTCGGGCAAAGCGACGCCTCAGTGAGCGACGATGGAAGCCCCCTTCCTGCCCTTGGCGTTCACCTGGGCGTGCTGTGCTTGCTCGGTGCTGCTCTGCGCCGGGAAGGCCCCTGATGCTGTTGCGTGTTCACGCTGCGGCCAACGCCACTGATTTTCTGCAAAATCGCTGCACGTCGAGGCGAAGCGGGAGGAGCAAGCGGGGAGAATCATTATGTGCGCCGGGAGGCTCGGACGGCTACGTTGGTGGACGGGAGACCCGTCAGGTGATTGAATGAGTGAAGAATCCTCGAAGGGACTCGGCCTTGAGTCGTGGCTTCTCGTGGTGCTCGTGGTCAGCCTTCTTCTCTCTGGAACCTTCATCGCACTGGTGAGCCTGAACAAGGAACCCGTGTTCTCCCCGTACCTCACGGACGCCGACACGACGATCAACGCTCAGCAGATTGGCGATTCTCGAACCACCTTTGGCGAGGGTGGCATGGGATACTCCATCGCCAACACGATGTCGACCCCCATGTTGGTGAACGACTGGAAGGACCCCCACCGAACCCTCCTGGTGATCGTGGCTCCTGAGAAGCCCTTTGACGCCGCGGAGGCATCGGCCATTCACGACTTTGTGACAAAGAAGGGCGGGAAGGTCATCCTCGCGTCCAATTCGACGAACGCTCAGCCTGTGGCGGAGTTGTTTGGTGTGAAGTATTTCGGCGACCCAGTCGTCGACCCGTACCGCTACTACGAAGTGGAAAACGCTGCGACGGGCGCCGCCGAAAACCCGGACGCTCAACGCCTCTGGGCCGTGGCTGGCGTCACCCGCAACGCCACCGACATGGGCGAGGCCGCCAAGGTGGCGTGCTCCGAGGAGCAAGTCAGTTCCCGTGACGTTGAGAATTGCAGGCTCCCCGTGCTCTTCCATCGTCCAACCGCCATCACGGTCCTCGAGGACCAACCGGAGACCAACCGGCGCGTCAACGTCCTCGCTGCCGCGTCAACGCCCGCCTTCATCGCCAGCGTGGACTTCAACCCCGACAACATCGGCAACCCCATCCTCGGCGAGGGCAAGACCGGCCTCATTGTGCGCATGGACTACCCAGTTGAAGGCGTGCTCGAGCAGCGAAGCCCCGAGTACGGAGGCGGGCAGGGCGAGATCAACGTCACCGGCAGCATCGTGTTCGTTTCGGACCACTCCGTCTTCGCCAACCACCTCTGGACGAAGGACGCGGCAGAGTCTGCTGGTGGCCTCCGCAAGTTGCAATGCTCCAGCGCCCAGTACGAAGGCCGCGAGCCGGCGACCTGCTGGGCGACGGACAGCCAAGGCCTCGCCGTGGGCGACACCATCTGGCACGGCAACGAACGGTACTTCGAGGCCCTCGTTGGTTCCATGATGGAGCACGACAACGAGGAAATGGCCACCGCCATCATCCGTGCCAACACCAACTTCAACCTCGTGTACGACGAGAGCCGCCACGTGGCCGGGGCCCTCACGATGCCCTTCACCGAGGCCGTTGGCGCCATCGTCCTCCTCACCAGCGATGGCCTGCTGAAGTGGCTGATTGGGCTGAATTTGTTCGCCCTGCTGGCCATCGCCATCATGGTCGTGCCGGAGAAGGAGAACTGGCGCCACGTGTTCGACCTGACACGATTCCGCGAGCGTCCAACCAAACTGGACCCCTCGCAGTACCAACGCCGGACGCGGGAGGCCTTCCTCTCCAAGGTCCGGCAACTCCACGACCTCACGCGGGACGATTTCGCTCGGAAGTCGCCCGCTGAGATCATGCAAATGGTGCGTGAACCGCGCCTCGTCGAACTCGTCAGTTCGACCCGTCCATACTCCAACGAGGAACTGAGGGAACTGATCCCGCAGATTCGCCGTTGGGGGAAATAAACCTGGAGGAATGAAATAATGCAGCCACCCGCCCCGCCCGCAGCCCCGCCCGCGCCGGCCGCACCTGCAGCTCCGGCGCCACCCGCCCCCGCGGCTCCTGCCGCTCCGGCGGCTCCCGCGCCGGCGCCGCCCGCGCCCGCCGCACCAGCCGCCCCCGCCGCTCCGGCTGCCCCCGCGCAGCCACGGCACCAAAGCTCCCCCGAGGTCAAGGAGCGTCTCGCCGCCGTCGGTGCGATCTCCCAGGCCATCGCCGCTGAAGTCCAGAAGGTCATCATCGGGAAGCCCCACATCATCGACAACGTGTTGATCAACATCCTGTCCAACGGGAACCTCCTCTTCGAGGATTACCCCGGTCTGGCGAAGACGCTGATGACCAACACCTTCGCCGATGCCCTCGGTTGCGACTTCAAGCGTGTCCAGTTCACGCCTGACCTGCTTCCCGCGGACATCACGGGGACGAACATCTACGACGCCAAGAAGGGTGAGTTCACGTTCAAGCCCGGGCCGCTGTTCTGCAACCTGCTCCTCGCTGACGAGATCAACCGTGCCCCGCCCAAGACGCAGGCTGCGCTGCTCGAAGCGATGCAGGAGAAGCAGGTCACCATCGGTACGGTGACCCACAAGCTCCCCTCGCCGTTCATCGTCATGGCGACGCAGAACCCCGTCGAGCAGGAAGGTACCTACCCGCTTCCCGAAGCGCAGCTCGACCGGTTCATGTTCAAGATGTCCGTCGGTTATCCGGACCGCGCGGACGAGGACGAGATCCTCCGCCGCCGTATCGACCGTGGAAAGGACGCTGTCGACGTGGACGTCATCACCGACCCCCAGCGTGTCATCGCCATGCAGCAGGCTTGTGAGAGCGTGTACGTCGACCCGAGCCTCCGCATGTACATGGTGGAAATCGTGTCCCGCACCCGCGAGGACCCCCGCGTTCTCGTTGGCTCCTCGCCCCGTGGTTCGCAGGCGCTCCTCAAGACGTCCCGTGCCGCGGCCGCGCTTCGCGGTCGAGACTTCGTGACGCCGGACGACGTGAAGACCATCGCCGAATTGGCCATCGCACACAGGATCATCCTGAAGCCCGAGCACCAGATCAAGGGTCTCGAGGCTGGCGAAGTCATCCAGACGATCCTTCGCGAAGTTCCGGTGCCCACCGTCTGAGCGCGTACGCGTTTGCCTGATTCAGGAGGTTGTGCCCCATGATGTGGAGTCGCAAATCAGCGATGCTCGGAAGCCTCGCTGTCGCGATGTACCTTCTGGGCCTGACGCTTCGGAACTCGCAACTGGTGACCATCGCCGTCGTGATCTTTGTCGTCCTGACCTGGGCGGCCCTCTTCGGAGGCCATGCCGACGTCGCCTCCTCCGGGCGTCGGTCTGAGGAGTTCACAGGCGAAGAGGGCGTGGCCCTCGGCAACGTCTCCGCCATGCGAAAAATGTCCAGCGCCCGCCTCTTCGAAGACGGTGAACTCAGCGTCACCTTACGGATGCAAAACCACTCTGGGTTGGCCAAGATCCTCGAGGTTCGCGACCGCGTGCCCGAAGTCATGCGGATCAAATCCGGGTCGAACTACATCCTGATGGAACTGGGACCTCGCCGTGAGACCTTCATCGAGTACACCGTCGAATGCCCGCTGCGAGGCTTCTACAGCCTCGGTCCGGTCGCGGTTCGAATTCAGGATGCCTTCGGCCTCTTCCACCGTGAAAAGGAACTCCACGTGTACAACGACTTCCTTGTCTTCCCCAAGATGGAGGACCTGAAGGAAACCTTCGTCAAGTCCCGTGTTCCGAAAATCTTCACCGGGGCCGTCAACATCAGGCAGCCCGGTCCGGGTTCGGAGTTTTACTCCCTTCGTGAATACTTCGAGGGTGACTCGTTCAGGGCGATCAACTGGTCGGCCTACGCTCGCTCTGGCAAGCTGATGGTGAACGAGCGTGAGCGCGATGCGGTGTCTGACGTGATTATCATCGTCGACTCCCGGGCCGTGGCTGAAACCGGCCCGGTGAGCCGGAACGCGCTGGTCTACTCCACCCGTGCGGCCGCATCGTTGGCGAAGTACTTCCTCGGCCGTCGTGACTCCGTTGGCGTCATCGTGTACGGCGATGAAGTCGTCAGCGTGGACCGCGACACAGGAAAGAAGCAGCTGTACGTCATCCTCACAAAACTGGCTGGCGCGGTCGCGAAGGGCAACACCCCCCTGCAGGTGGTTGTGAACAGGATCCTTCCCCACATCAACAAGGGCAGCCCGATCATCGTGTTGAGCAACCTGGAGGACGACCCGACCATCGTGAACGCCTTGCGGGACTTCCGCGCTCGCAATTTCGACGTCACGGTGCTGTCCCCCTCGTCGCTCGAGTTCGAGTTTGACGCGAAGCGGTTGGACCGTACCGGGTACGAGGTCATGAAGACCGAGCGGGACGTGCTGATCGGGGAATTGCGCGGCCTCGGCGTGAACATCATGGACTGGGAGCCCGACATGCTCCTGTCAACCGCCCTTGCTGGGGCTCGAGGATTCTGAGGTGAGCAAGGATGGCACAGAAAACGTCCGGCGACACCTCCCACCTGTACGACGGGAAGGTCGTTCGCTCCTCAGCACCCAGCCGGAAGGCCATCGCCGGGAACGCTGGTATCGGCACGGAAATCCCGAAGGACGCCATCCCTGAACTGCAGATCCCGACCTTTGTCGAGAGTTTGCTCGGTGGTCCAATTGTTCCCAAGATGAAGTTCCTGCCGCCGGACAAGATGGTGCAAAACCTCCAATTGGCCGTGTACGGCCTGTTGATGGCCCTCGCCTTCCTGACCCTCATCGTCTCGCCGGGGTCCGGCACCCTCTGGTACATGCTCTTCGGCAGCATTGGCGTGGCGACCGCCTTGCAGGTGGTCGTGATCTCCGTGGCTACCGTCAGCGGTTTTGTCGGTACGTTCCGACGTGACGGGCGCTTCATGCTCCTGTCGAACTTGTTGTTCATCCTCGCCATTTTGCGCTTCGCTTCCTCGAAGGTGGCCTTGGCGTTCGACCCCTTCGGCCTCGCGGACCGCCCCTTCCTGCTCAGCAGCCTGGTTGTGGTCTACGCGGTGTTCCTGATCATGTACATCGAACTCGGGAACGGTGTGTTGCGGTACAGCATGCTGGACACGAGCATTCGAACGAACGAAGTCTACGTCATGAACCCGGGGAAGATCGTCGGGAAGTACCACCGGGCCCTCGTCATCAACCCCGTGGTGTCCGTGGTGCTCGCCACCTTGGTGCTCTCAGCCAACAAGATCCTCCCCTTCATCGTCGGTCTGTTGAACTCTGAAACGGCCCTTCGAATGGAGGAGTCGGTCGAACTGACCTCCGTGTACGGCGTGGCCCTCGGGACCCTGTTCGTGTTCATCGTGACCGGCGCCTTGTTCATGCTCAACCTGCCGGGCGCCGTGCAAAAGTGGCGCGAAGCGCGAAGCGAGTGAAGCCTCAGGCCACTCCTGTGGTCCACGACGCCGTGGCAATCAGTCGCCCTAAGACGTCGCGAACCGAACCTCGGGGAACGAGGAGCCGGACGCGAAGGGCTTCAGCATCGATCGGCTCAGCCCCCGTTGCACCTTCAAGCACCCCTGCTGCCTCTTCCGGGTCGCTCCACGAACCCAGCACGGTGATGAGGGCGGACGCCTCCCCCACATCAACAACCGACGAGCCCGAAGCGTGGACCACGTCGGTCGCCTCGTCAAGCCGAGGAGCATCGAGGATGAGGCGCGCTCCGTCCGGCCACTGGGTTGAGGCGTGAACGCCGATGCCCTTCGCGGCAAGGAGGCTCAACACCTTCGCCGTGGAGGCGCCTGGTGTGATGGCCGGTGGGTGCCTGATCTGCACGGTGCGCACGTCGAGGGTGCAGGACGCAGCAATGGGGCCTTGGTTTGCATGCACCCCGGGCCCGATCAGCGTTCCGGGAGGACCCCGTGTATCGTCGTGCAGCCGACGGACTTCGATCGGAATTCCCTCCATGATGCACGGTCCGACCGTGGCCGGATGAAGCACGGTGGCGTCCATGGTGGCCGCCATTTGGGCGTGTTCGTACGTGAGGTAGGGGATGGGGGCCGTCTCCAGTCCCCAACGTGGATTGATCGGATGGATGCCCTCGACGTCCTTCCACAGAATGACGCGGCGGGCGCGAAGGAGATGCGCGACGGCCGTTGCGGTGTGGTCTGACCCTCCTCGTCCGAGCAAGGCCAAGTCTCCGTCGTCGCCTGAACCGAGCCAGCCTGTGATCACCGGCGTGCCGTGCAAGGCTGAGCGGTCGAACCTGGACTCGCTTTCGGCCAAGTCCACCGAGTCCGCTTCACCGCGGCCGTTCAGAACGAGCCCAATGTCCTCCGCACCGACAGCATGAGCGTCAAGGCCACATCGACGGAGATGATGCGCCACAACGAGGGCGGACAAGCGTTCGCCTGTGGCCAACAGTTGGGTGCGGGAGCGTTGGTCGGAGGGGTCGGCTCGGCGGGCTTCAAGCGCAATCCCCATTGAGGCGAGGACGCGCTCAAACCGAGCACCGTCCCTCCCTGAGGAGAGGCGGGGCGCGAACATGAGGTGATGGGCCCTCAAATCTGCCACGAGCCGGTCGGCATACGCGGGGTCGTCCACAGCCCGGAGCAAACGATCTGTCGTGCCCCACAATGCGGACACCACAAGGGCGTTTCGACCGTCCGATTCCGACACGCGATCGGCCAGCCGATCGAGGTCGGGGGCGCCTCGAAGGACCGAGCCCCCGAACTTGTGCACCGTCCATTCGTCAGCCATGCAGGTGCCCCCCACGCGCCGCGAGGTCGGTCAGCACAAGCACCGCCATGGCTTCGACCACGGCCACCCCACGTGGGGCCAATACCGGGTCATGGCGGCCCTTGACGGTGACATCAACCTCTTCTGAGGTCTGCAGGTCGATGGTCGGTTGCGGACGCGGGATGCTTGATGGTGGCTTGAGCGTCACACGAAGCACAAGGTCTGCCCCGGAGGCCAGGCCGCCGAGTGCGCCTTCACCAACCTCAGACTGGAGTGTGGGCCCGTTGGGGCCTTGACGCCATGCGCCGTGGTGCTCCGAACCGAGCATGCGCAACGCCCGTACGCCTTGTCCGACCTCGATGGCACGGGCTCCTGGCACCGCCATCAAGGCTCGCGCAAGGGCGGGTTCGACGCCGTCGAACCATGGCTCCCCGAGGCCCATTGGGAGTCCGGACACAACGAGGTCCACGCGGGAACCGATGCTGTTTCGGTCGCTTCGTGTCGCTTCGACCAAGGCGCGCATCGCCTCGACCACTCCGCCGTCCTGGCATCGCAGGTCAACGTCCGCGAACGGGGCGCCATGCGTAGGGAGCATGGCTTCGATGGTGCCGATGGCCCCGAGGTGAGCGGTGAGCTTCACTCCGAGGTTGTCCAGCAACGGACGCATTATCGCGGCTGCAGCGACAAGCGGCGCCGTGAGCCGAGCCGAGGATGAGCCCCCGCCGCGAAGGTCGGCGTGCCCTTCCGTGCGCTCCTGCATCGGGAGGTCCTGGTGCGCGGGACGCGGACGGTTCGGCAGGAAACTGTAGTCGCTGCTGCGCGCGTCGTTGTTCATGATCTCAAGGACAAGCGGCTGACCCGTGGTTCGTCCGTTGTGAACGCCTGAACGAAGGATCACGTCGTCGGTTTCCTTTCGCGTGCTCGTCAATGGCCCTCCCGTTCGGCGAAGGGCCAAGGCAGCAGCCATCGTTTCTTGGTCCACCTCAAGGCCGGCAGGAAGTCCCTCGACGATGGCCCCAACGCTTGGTCCGTGGCTTGTGCCAAACAGGGTGGTTGAGACCACCTCTCCCAGACGCATCCGCATGGTGGCTCGCCCATCCCTCGCCGGTGGTTGGCTTCAACCGTTGCCCTTGGCCTTGCTTGCTCAACCAACGAACGTTGTCCGAAGGAGGGTCCGACCTGCCGCTTGGGCCGCGAACCGGGACTCAAGACGACGAACGGACGCTTCGGCGGCGCTCGGAAAAACAAACACGATCGCGGGACCGGAGCCCGAGATGCCCGCCGCTCGCGCGCCGCTGACAAAGGCATCGTTGGCAAACCGTCGTCCTTCTGCATCGTTTGTGACGCCAGCCATCGCCCTGCCGTTCATTGTGAGCGCGACCAACAGTTGCCCTTCCTGAACCGCAGTGAGCGCTTGTTGAAACAACGGTGTTTGCGCATGGAAGTGGTCAGGCTCTGGATGTTGGCGTCGTGGCGTGCCCGTGAGGACGAGAACCGTCCAGTCCTCTGGGTCGGGGCCAGGTCCTTCCATGAGGACCCGGTTTTTCGGATGGTCCGCCCCCGCGTCCACAAGTTTCCAACCCGGTGCAGCAGCAGCCCATGCGTCATCGAAGGCCCCGGTGAGGGAGGTGCCTGCCTCCATTTGTGCGATGGCCGCAAGTTCGACGATATCCGCATCCTCGAGGTGAACCTTCGTGCTTGCACAGAGGGCACGAAGGGCCGCGACAGCCACGGCTGCGGAGGATTTGAGCCCTTGAGCAGCGGGGATCGATGAACGAACCGCCCAATGCAGGTCGTCGGGGAGGGGATGGGACGCGCCCGTCCATGCTTCAACGACCGCGTTCAGCAGGCCGTGGGGATCGTCGGGACGTGTTTTCAGTGGCCTGTCGTGGACGCGAACCGTCACGGGCAGGTCCAGCCCGAGGCTGACGCCGTAGCCAAGCCCGGCAGCATGAAGGAGGCTGCAGCCTCCGTTCGCGCGTCCTTCTCCGAGCATCGGCATGCGGTGGTCACTCCTTCACCTCCGAAGCGATGTGCTTCCCGAGGTGGCGCGCTCCACCACCGGACCACACGACAAGACGGTCGTTGCTCTGCAGTGTGGTGATGGAATGCGCATGTCCCTGGGAGTCCACCGCGCGGACGGTTTCTGCGTTTTGCAATAACGCATGGCCCTCTTGACCCTTGCCATCCCTGTATCGCAGCAGCAGCAAAGGCCGCCGTTCCACCTTCACGCGTCCAACGGTGAGGTGCCGTGTCCCTCCGAGCCTGTTCGCGATGAGCACCTCGTCGCCGGGGTGCAATTCGCTGAGGTAGCGGGTGCTTCCGTCAGGCATGAGGACGTAGTGGTGAACGGCCCCTGCGTTCACACGAAAGGGTCGCGTTGGAACGAAGGACGAAGGCACCGTTTCGCCGTGAACAAGCAGCAGCGGGCACGCCGCGCTCCCCACGAGCATGCCTTCTCCCGGCTCAAGGAGGCCAGCCAAATCCACGCAAGCCCGTTCACCGGGCTCGACGCTGACCGTCTCCAAGACCACCGCTTCGCCCATCGGCATCTCAGACACTGTTGGGTCCCGGGCCGCAGGGGCGGTATCGACGCCTCGTGCGGCCTTCATGGCAAGCGCGGCGTCGAGCATGTTCTGTTCAGGCCGTACGGCGACGGCATCGACACCGGTTTGCAAAGCAAAGGCTGCACCCGCAACTTCTGCTTCTGTGCGAACCAGCGCCGCGATTTGTGTGGGGCTGCCCTGAGCGGCCGCGACGAGGTTTTCGACGGGGATCATCGACCAATGTTCGAAGGACAGCAAGACCCACGGCGCAAGCCCAACGTGCGACAACGCCGTGGTTTGATCCTCGTCGGAGCGCACGTGAACGTGCACGACGTCCGGCGAGCCACGCCACGGTTCGACCGTTGGGAGCGGGGACTCAGGGGCCTGCGGAGCATCGGGTGTCAACCGCAGCCAACGGTCCACCTCAAGCGGGGGGGGTGGACCCTCGGTCGTGCACCAGACTTCCATCATCAACCCTCGAGATGCTGCATCGCTTCCACCACGTTCGCCTCGTGGTGCACGATGGACGCGATGGCACGGACGATGCGGTCGGGGTGCGGGTGTGCGAAGATTTGCCGGCCCATGCAAACGCCGGATGCACCGCAGCGCATCGCGCGGTGGACCATCGTAAGGAGGGCTTCATCGTCGTCGGTTCGTGGGCCACCCGCAACAAGCACCGGAATTGGTGCTGCATCGACAACGGTGCGGAAGGATGCCTCGTCCCCTGTCCACGCGGCCTTCGCCACAGCGCAGCCAAGCTCGAAGGCAAGCCGCACACCATGCGCCTGCCCACCACTTGCATCGCCATCCATCACGTTGAGGTGTTCCCCACGCGCGTACACCATGCCAAGGGTCGGGACGTCGTTCGTGAACGCGTCACGCGTCACCGCCCCGAGCCGCTCGATCATTCGACCCTCGCCGGGAGTGCCGATGTTCACCTGAGCGCTCACGCCGGTTGCCCCGCGGGCGATGGCCTCCGCAACGTCGCCGACGCTGACCTTTTCGCCTGCATCGGGGCCGCCGTGCCGCGTGGACACGGAGAGGTGAGCCACGAGGCCAACACCGATCTGCGGGTCGTGATGAAGGACATGGCTGATCAGGCCTTTCTGAGCGACGATGGCGTCTGCCCCTCCGTCGCGCAGCAAGCGAACGAGTTCCAAAGGATGCTCGAGGCCCGCCACCGGCCAATCGGATGCGCCATGGTCGATGGGCACCCAGACGCCACGGCCTCCGGGCATGAGTCTGCTCAGACGCTGCGCGTGCAGGTCCATGGTCCGGGCTGATGGTTCGTTGACGTGAAGGCTTCGCCGCCGCCTTGCACCGATACGGTCATGACCGACCATGCCGTGGCTCCACCATGGCCGTCCTCGGCATGGCGCTCTCGGGCGTGCTTGGTGGCGCGTTCGCGTTTGGGGTTCTCCGCCTCATGCTTCGTCGCGACAGCCGCATCGATCTCCGCCAGGGTCTCGTCGCCGACGGCCTCGGTGCAAGGTCTGCTGGCGCTGACTTCTCCACACCCCGCGCCGAATTTGACCGGCAGTTGGCCATCATTCAGGGTCAACGCAGGCGCGTCGAGGCGGACCAACTCCGTGACCGGGCGCGCCACGCCGACCTCCTTCGTCGGGAAGAAGAAGCCCGACGGAAGGAGGACGAGGCACGCCGCCGAATGGAAGAGGCGGAAGCGCGCCGCGCGGAGGAAGAACGCCTGCGCCGGGAGGCCGACGAAGAAGCCGCACGCATCGCCGCACGGGAGGCCGAGGAGGCCCGACTTGCCGAAGAGCGCGAAGCGGCTCGTCAAGCAGAGTTGCTCGCCATCGAAGAACAACGGCAGGCCGAGGTCGAAGCCGCTCGGGAACAAGCCGAGATGGAGGCGAGGGCCGCCGCCGAGCGCTCCGCCGCAGAACTTCGGGCCCGGCTTGACCGTGAAGGTGCATCCTCATCCGACGTGCAGATCTCGCTGATGTGGAACAACTTCAACGACCTCGACCTGCACGTCGTGTGCCCGTCGGGTGAGCGGATCCACGGTGGCAACAAGGAATCGGCCTGCGGTGGCGTGCTCGACGTCGATGCGAACGTCAAACCGGACTCCCGCCGCCCCGTCGAAAACTGCGTGTGGCCCGACGGCGTGGCTCCTGGTGGCGTGTACCAGGTCTACGTCCACCATTACAAGAAGCACGCCAAGCGCCGTTCAAAGGACCCAACGAAGTTTTCGATCATCGTCAACGCCGGTGGCGACCCCCGCGAATATTCGGGCGAACTCAGCGCTGGTGACCCGATCCTGAAGGTCTGTGAGTTTAGCGTGGACCCGCCCGAGGTCAGGGCTGCGAAGCGTGCAGAACTCGAAGCGCAGTTGGCGGCGACCACCGAGGCCCTCGCGACCGGTGATTTCCACCTTGATGAAGAAGAAGCGCCTGAGGAGGACGTGGAGGAAGAACCCGTCCTTGAGGAGGCGGCGGACGTGGTGAACGACGACGAGCCGATGGCCGAAGACGTCGACGAGTTGCCTGCCGCCCCAGATCTCGACGAATTGACGGCTTCGGAACCCGAGGCGGCGCCGACGCCACGTCGGAGCATGGCCGATAGGTACGGCCCTGAGCCGACCGAAGACGAAGCGTCTCAGATGGATCGGAAGTTCTGAGCCTGCTCTTGCGGTGAATCAATGGAAGAACCGCTATAAGAGGGCGTTCCGACCACACCTCGGGTCTGACAAGGAGGTACGCGCATGAAGGTCTTTCCACTGCTCGTTTTTGTGCTGGGTCTGGTGTTTACCGTCTTTGGCACAGGATTTGCGCACGAGGGGAACGATGTTGACGTCCTTCAATTGCTCCTTGGCTTGCTGCAGACGGTGATGGCCGCTGCAGTGCTCGGATGGATCCCGATGCCAACCCGTTCGGCTCCCGAGGCTGAAAACGAGGACTTGCGAAACAAGCACTGATGTGATGACCATGTGGGAACACCGAACGATCTCCGATCAACACTTGCAGGAGCACCGGCGCGTGCAGCCGATGGAGTCCTACGTGGACTTGACCCAGCAGATCACCAAGACCATGGAGGCGGCGGAAGCCCACATTTTCGACCACGAGGACTTCCTCCGCTACATTCCTCAGGAAGGCCCCTGGGCTCCACAAATGGACTCGGACATGACCAAGGCCGACCCCCGCACCCGTTACATCGGAAAGGGCCGTGCAACGCTGCTCAACACCAACATCATCCTTGGTTCCAGTTGGATCGAGGCCGAGCGTTTCCGCTTTGAGCGTGACCTCAAGACAACGGCTGACTGGATGAAGCAGAAGACCGTGATGAACGCCAACATGTGGACCCCAAGCACGGTTGCCACCACGCAGACCTTCGTGTTCTGCTCCACGGGCGACGAATCGAGGATGGGTGGCGCGTACTCTGTCCGTGGCCCGCAGGATTTCGACCTTCCCCCCGAGGACCACCTTCTCTTTGAACCGACCAAGGACGGCTGGCCTGAGTGGGATCCTGTGCTCTGGGGCCTCGGTCACCGCGGCGTTGTGCCCGGCTCGGACCCGGCGGAACGGGTGTTCTATCCCTCGTTGATGCACCGCAACGTGACCTACAACAACAAACTCGGATGGGTTCGTTTCTCGCCCGCTGGATTCGGGAAGGACGCCAACGGCTACATGCTCACCCGTCCGTTTGATTGGATCTGGCCCGCTGTCAACGGAAGCCGTGACACGCCGACCTCGTTCAACCTCCTTGTGAACATGCCCGACCGCAGGCAATCCTTCGGTGAGGAGGGCATCACGGACATCTTCCTGACCTCCGGAAAGACATCGCTGTACACCCTGATGGGCATGATGTCCTCGCCGGTCGTTCGACAGATGTTTGGCTCCGGTTCCGACCTTGTTCCGCTTGAAATGCACATGGTGGAGCCGGGCCTCGACGAGTGGGCACAACGCGCAAGCGATGAAGACCGCTACGGCCGCATTTTCGAGTACTGTGCGACGCTGGGTTACCTGCTCACGGACCCCGCCATCGGGAACCTTGGCGAGGGCCGTCAACGCCGCCGCCTGCTCATTTACCCTCAGGACCAGTCGAACCTCCTCGCCTGCGTCAGCGCCTCCCAGGTGGCCGACCATGCGGTGAAGGTCAACTACGGCTCCACGGTGTTTACCAAGTTGGACCAGGCGGACTTTGAGAACCGCATGTCGCGCCGGATCAGCGCGTATGCCGACGAGATCACGCCGAGCGCCACGGCACGCGGCATGCGATGGATCTCCGGTGCAGAATACGACGCCGGTGACGGCAACGGCAAGAAGAAGCAAATGGGACCAGTGGTCCACTCCTTGCTGGCCGTTCGTGGCTACGAACTGCTCTCGCTCGACGAGTACCAGGCCACGTTCAACGAGGTCAGTGAAGCGCCCCGGCGGCTCATGACGCGCATCATCCAGTCCATCGCCATGAACGCGATGAAGACCGTCTTTCCCCTTGACCTCATGGGCGGTCCCGGTCCTGAAGGTTCCTCCGCTCCCTACGCGGGACTGTTTTCCGTGCTCGGGCGGGACCAGCCGCTCGTCTACTACACCGACATCCGCTTCTTGGTCCCCAACAGCATCGACCAACTCCGTTTGCTCACGGGCCAGCGCGGTGCCGACCGGTCCCGGATGCGCGACGCGTTCACCGAATTGACCGGCGCTGACCCCGTCACTGGGTTGTCCATCCTCGACCTGTGCCTTCCCTTCGCTGGGGACATGGGCGAAGGCACCTGGCAAACTGGAACCGGCATCCGTGCGGACGAGGTCATCGTCGAAGTGACCTGTGCGGTCAACCCGAACGAAGTGTGGAAGGCCCTCTTGGACTACACGTGCAACGACACCTTCACCACCGTCAAGGGCAACAAGGGCACGGCCGCAAACGTCTGGGGCGACCCGCTGATCGCCAACGAGCAACTCCACAACCGCTTCCAGAAGGACGGGTTGGACCACTGGCTCCGCTTGCTGAAGATGACCTACCACTACGCAAACCAGCGGTCTCGTAAGGTGAACAACCTCTGAGGCCCCTAACGACGTTGTAATCGTCGTCTTGCTCGGTCTGCCCTTCGCCACACCGTTGGGTGGACGTCTTCAGGACAGAATCTCTTCGAGCCGGTCCTGTTCCAACGCCAACCTCACGGAGCGGGCAATGCGCCGACCTGTGGACATGAAGGGTTCGTTGATGTCGGAATAGGGGGAGCCTCCGACGAAGGGATTCGAGCCTGCCACGATACGAGCGGAGATCTCGAAGACCTTGAACTCAAGTTGATCCGTGACGATGGTCTCCAGGCAAAAGGGCCCGATCATGCCACGTGCACCTTCTTCCAACTCAAACGAGGACGCCACCGTCCCCTCGGCCATCTCGAAGGCCTTTGGAAGCAGGGATTCACGGATGACCACGGGTTGGTTGCCGGTGACAACGAACGAAGGCTCGAGGGCCATTTCGCGAAGGTCCCTGAGCGAGCCGAGCTTGTAGAATTCGTCCACGTTCGATTCATCCCGTCGGTCCATCGAGAGCAGTTCAAGCCGGCCGAGGGACTGGCCCTCGTGTCGACCTCGACCCTGCACTTGGAAGCCGCCTTCAGCGGTTGGGTCAAAGAAGAAATGGAGGTAATACCGGCAGCCGAGAACGTATTCCTGAATGGTGAATTCCTCTTCGATGTCGACGTTTCGACGGAAGTCACGGTAGTCGCGGGCGATGAAGTACCCTCGGCCGCCTTTGGCGCCCGCGTACTTGACGATGACAGGCCCATCGATGTCCTTCGGGTCGTGCACCACGCGCGGCATGGTGCAGCCGCCGTCTTCGAGCCAGTGACGTTGGCGCTCACGGCTCGACTCCCAATGCAAGATGCCTCGGTTGCCGAAGGTCGGCACTTGGAGTTCTCGGAAATTGTCGGAGCCAAGGTACTCCACGAGTGAACCGTGCGGGACGATGATCACGTTTCGTTCGCGCAACCATGCTGCCTTGTCCATAAGTTGCTGGTAGTCGTCGAGCATGAGCCACTCGTCGGGGTCTGCGCCTGGGAAAGCAGCGTAGAACCGTCGGCGCTCCTCGCCGACGGCGATGCCAAGCGTCCGAAAGCCTTCCATTCGTGCTCCGTGAAGGATCTGAAGCGAAGAATGGGAGGCCACCACCCCGATGGTGATGCTCGCCGGGTCGTAGCCGGCCAACCAGCCGGCGAGGGTTTGACCATCCACGCCCATACGGTCAGGTTTCAAACCCGCTCTATGACCATTGTCGTCCTCATCGGGGGACTGCGAACCGGTGGTGTCCGGGCGGTGGCTTTTCATGCCGTCTGCAGGCTGGCATGGCCATGGTGGACGAAGGAAAGCGCCTGACCTACGCCGGATACCTCCGGCTCGGCGACCTTCTCGGTCTCCAGGCCGGTCCAGATGGGCATGTGCCCGCTCCAAGCCCAGATGAGCAACACTTCATCATCGTGCATCAGGCTTACGAACTCTGGTTCAAACAAATCCTGACGGAACTCGACGCGGTGGTCTCCGGTCTGGGTCGCTCAGACGTTCCTGAGGGCGACGTCCCCCGGGCCGTTCGCCACCTCGAACGGGTTTCGGAAATCCTCCGTCTGTTGTCTGCACAATGGAAGGTGATGGAAACGCTGGCGCCTCAGGAGTTCTTGGCGTTCCGGGACCGTCTCGGAACGTCTTCAGGTTTTGAGTCGTGGCAGATGCGCGCCCTCGAGTTGACCCTCGGCTTGGCCGACGAACAGCGTGTTGAGGGCGTCGATCCGATCGGGCACCTTCGCCGTTTGCATCAGGCGGGGGACATGCCTGACGCAGCGATGGATGACCTTGAGCGTCGCCTTTCGTCCCCTTCCTTGCACGACGTGCTTCTTGGTTGGCTTCAGCGCACCCCCATCGATGGTTCATCGCCTGGTGACGATTCGGACGACACGGCGGTCGCCGCTTTTGTTGACGGGCACCTCGCTGCGATGAGGGCCCACGGGGCGGAGGTCGTCAAACGCATGGTGGCCGTTGGTCAAGGCGACCCGACCGCGCTGAGCGGCCGCGTGCAGGCGGGCGTGGATGCTGCTGAAGCCTTCCTTCGCCCGAATGGGCAGGTGCATCGGGCGCATGCTGGCCTGTTGTACATCGAGTCCCACCGGGACCTCCCCTTGCTGGCGTGGCCACGGCGCTTGGTCGACACCATCGTGGAAGTGGAGCAATCGATGCTTGCCTTCCGCCATGCGCATGCGCGTATGGTGGAGCGGATGATCGGCCGCAGGATGGGGACCGGCGGGTCCGCCGGGGTGGATTACCTCGATGCGACGACAAAGTACCGCGTGTTCACGGAGTTGTGGGCGGTTCGAACGATGCTGGTCCGGGAGGACCTGTTGCCTGAGCCGAAGGATGCCGCGTTCTACGGCTTTGCGGAACGGCGTTGAGGTCACGCTTCGTGTGGGTCGATGTCGATGGGGATCAGTTCGTGCTCGTACTCGAAGAGGGCAATCTTGAGCGGGTCGAGGACGAAGCGCACGCCGGCTTCTTCGTGTCCGTGAAGCGAGACGAGTTCTTCGCGGAAGGCCTCACGGAGGTCGTCTTCCTTCGCAAACAGGGGCGCGCCCATGCCAATCTGAAGGGCGCGTGCACCGATGATTCGAGCGCGCTCAAAGCGGGTGTGGGGTCGTGCTGGCTTCACCATGGGGCGCACCTGCGAGCGAACTCGCAGTGCGGCGACCGATGAGGCCTTCTTGAAGCCTTTGCCCGCAAGGTGACGGGCACCTTACCCCTCCTCGTCGTGACTTGGCGTCCCGTTGATGCGCATTGAACGCACGTGGAGGGCCACTGCGGGAGCCACCAAAACGACCAGCCCGGCCGTGATGCCGGCCACAGCGAGCGGTGGCAGTGGCGGGCGCGTCGAGGCTTCGGTGGGCGTTGCCAAGGCCGCCACGAGCGAGCCGTTGCTCGAAGGATCCGCGATCACCACCGTGACGTCGCCCTGTTCGGCTCCGGCGACGGAAGCGGCGACGGTGACGTGCGGGATGCTTGTGTTGATGTGAGCCTTCGCCGTCGCAGACCATCCAGCCGTGCTCAGGTTCGCATGGGCACCTGCGGGAAGGCTCCAAGCGTTGCTCGCGAGGGCTTCTTCCAAGCGCATCGCCATGGTTTCACCGCTGAGCAGTGCTTGCCCATCAACGACGATGGCCGGCAGACCGAGCAGCCCGTAGTGCGTTGAAAATCGGAGGTGCGATGCGTTGGAGAACGCAGCGTCCGCCGCGGACGGTCGATGGTGCACCACGAGAACTCCATCCACAGTGAGGTTGTTCAGCATCGCCTCCACCGGACGGCAGGGTTCGCACCAATCGGCCCCAAAGTACTCGACGATGCGAAACGGCGTGGCGTTCGTGCAGTCCTCATCGACGCAAACCGCTCCCCACGCCGCATCTTCTGCTGCCGCAGGAGGCGCAGCGAAGACGACCATCGCCAACAGCAGCACTCCTGCGAGGCGCATGCCCGTGGGAGGTGGACGGTGTTAATAGAGGACGTCGGGCGGGTGGTGAGCAATGGAACACGGGAAGCGTCGAGCATCCCTGCTCCCGCTCGGCCTCGTGCTCGCGGCGCTGGTTATCGTCGTGGCCGGAGGGACGATCCGTATCCTCGACGCCGGAGAATCGTGCCCAGACTGGCCGACCTGCTTCGGCACCTGGGGGTTCAGCGTCGATGACGATGAGCAAGCCGCGTGGTGGGCTGCAAATCCCAACGCGGGTGAAGACACGCGTGGGGCAGACCACCGGTATTCGGAACTCGAAATTTTCTCAGAATGGGTCCACCGCTTGCTTGTCGGCATCGTCGCCCTTCCTGTGGCCGTGAACGCGCTGCTCATGCACGCATGGAGGGACAGGTACGGGCAGCGCGTTCGCAACGTCGCAGTGCTCGCAGGGGTGCTTCTTGTTCTCCAAGCCACCGCGGGCGCGCTCACCGTGGTCTTTGACAACCGTGACTGGACGGTCGCCATGCACCTTGGGCTGGCCACGGTGTGGATCGCGACGCTCATCCATCAATGGCTGTTGATGCGGGTCGTCGAAGGTGCATCGTGGCCGATCCTCAGCCTCCACGCGGCCCATCGCGCCGCGCACGGCCGAAGGATCGATGCAGCGGCGGGCGCCGTTCTGCTGCTGTTGCTGCTCGGTGCATGGGTCTCCTCGACCGCGCCCGGTGCTCAGTACAATCAGGCGTGTTCCGTTGGGTTCCCTGAGGGTTGGCCAGCCTGCCGAGGGCAGTTGCTTCCCGATGCCGATGGCCCCGGTGTCATTGTTCAGATGATTCATCGCATCGGTGCGCTGCTGGTGGGCGTCATCCTCATCCTTGGCGGGAGCCGCCTGCGGGCCGCCGCCATCGGCGACGGCGTTGAGCCTTCCCTGGCGAGGGCAATGGACGTCACGGCCGGCTTTTGGTTGGCCAACCTCCTCGTCGGTGGAGGTTACATCGTGTTTGCAGATGCGGATGGTTTCCCCGAAGGACTCTCCTTGCTGCATCTCGTGCTCGGTGTCGCTTCGGCGTTGGTCATCCTCAGTGCAGCCCTCCTCCTCCGGGTCCCTGACGACCTCCGTGGAGGTGCTGAGGAATGAGCGAGGGTCGAACCCTGCCTCAGTCCCTCATGGCGCTGATGAAGCTCCGCGTCGTTGTGCTGCTGCAAATCACGGCCGTGTGCGCAATCCTGACCCACGACCTCTTGCTTCGGCACGGGGTGCTTGGCGACCTGCCTTTGCGTTCGTGGCTTGACACAGCGGAGGCCGTGGCCCTCACCGTCGTGGCCGGGACGCTCTCTGCTGGGGGTTCAAACGCGATCAACATGTGGTACGACGCGGACATCGACCCACACATGGCTCGAACGGCGAGCCGGCCGGTTCCGGCCGGTGACGTCTCGGCCCGCACGGCCCTGGTCTTCGGCCTCCTCATCGCCACGCTCGGCAGCGGCCTCTTTCTGTTGGCCCATTGGAAAGCGGCGATGTGGTCGGCCTTCTCCGTCGTCTTTTACGTGCTTGTGTACACCATGGGGTTGAAGCGTCGCACGCCACAAAACATCGTCATCGGTGGGATTGCCGGCTCCACACCTCCGCTCATCGGGTGGGCCGTTGCCGCCGCGTCAACGGGCATGCTCGACACAGGAGGTCTGTTGTCCCTCGGTTCTGTCGTTCCATGGATGCTGTTCATGCTGATCTTCCTGTGGACACCCCCCCATTTCTGGGCGCTCGCGCTCTACCGTTCGGGGGAATACGGCAAGGTCGGTGTGCCCATGATGCCCGATGTGCACGGGCCAGAGCGCACGGTGTTGGAATCGAAGGTGTACTGCATGCTTCTTCTGGTCCTCGGCCTCGTTCCCGTGCTCTGGCCAGCGTCGGGCTTGTCCCTGGCCTGGGTGCTGGTCGCGTGCGTGCTCAGCCTCCGCTATGCGCGCACGGTGTGGGCCATCGACCTTGACGAAGCCCTCGACGATCAGGGTCGAATGCCCACCGCGCGCGCCTCCTTTTTCGCTTCCTTGCGTTACCTTGCCCTGATGTTCATCGCCGTCGTGATGTTCGCGGCCGTGCCCCCGTCATGGCTTGGCCCGCTCGGGCCACTGTGAGCCAGCAAGACGCCTTCTGAAGCCGTTGAAGGCGATGAGTTCTTCAAGCGTCGAGGTGACCTTCCATCATGATGCAGGACGCCGTCAGGCAGCATGGGCGTCCATTTGCCCTCGTGGCGATGCTCTTGGCGACTGGCCTGCTCGCCATGGTTCCGACCACCGCGGCTGCAAACGGTGACCTCGCCATCGTGGAAGCGGCTTCACCCGTGGACAACGGATATGTGAACGTCCTCGAAGCCTCCTCCTTCTCGGTCCTGATCCGAAACGACGACGCCCAGAGCAGCGCTCCCCGCAACATCGGTTGGGAGGCCTGCCCAACCGGCGCGCCGAGCGGCCACGCCCACTGCTACAGCGGCTCGGGAACCGTCCCCGGCATGGCTCCCAACGCGGAGGTCGAGTTCAGTTTCGACCTGTGGAATCCAGAAGGAAGCGAGCAAGGGAGTTCGTTTGGCTGGGCAACGGGCGTTGTGGAGCGGAACTACACGCTCACCTACTCGTTCGACGATGGCGACTTCGACACCAGCGACGACACCTTGGCCATCGCCATCATCTACTCCAAGGCCTTCGCGAACGCAGAAGTGGCTGCTCAAGATCCACGAGATGGGCTTGCTGGCCTTGGTTCGGACCCAACCTATGGGGGGGTCCTCAACACCAACGTCACCTACCCGCAGAGCGGCGACGACTGGCAGGCGCAAATCTCCACGTGGCTGTGCGATTCCTGCCAGCGAAGCGTGGAGTGGGGATGGCGGCTGTACGAGCAAGGAGGGTCGACCCCAATCGCTTCTTCCAGCACGATGCTCAGCCTGAATGGCTTCGCGTGGGGTGGTGCGTCCACCTTCACCCGTGATCTCCCAAGTTTTTCGCACAACGTCTCCGGCGTGTTTGACCTGGAGTTTGGATTGTTGAATGCCTCGGACGACCTCGTTCCTGAGGACAACGTGCACCGTATCACGTTGCGGTTCGACGACACGTCCGACCTCTACTTGTTCGACCTCGTCCCAACGCACAACACGGAGGACCCAAGCGCACCGTGGTATTACGGAACCGATGCGTTGCAGGCCAGCGTGGAGAACCGTGGAAACACCACGCTTTCCGGCCTGTCGATGCGCCTCGTGGTCACGGACGTCTTCGCAACAACCGTGATCGACGTGAACGACATGGAAGCGGATTATTCGTGTGCGCTGCCAACCATGACGCCGGGAATGACGCACACGTGCACCTTCGACCTGCTGATCGATTTCGACGATGACCTGCTCACGCTGACCGTTTCGGTGCCGCAGATCCTGATGGTCTGGCCGGACGTGTCTCCCGAGGACAACGTCATCCAGGAGGTCAACGTGCCCATCGTCCCCGGGCCCGTCGGCGCTTCAATCACACAACGGAACGCCGCCGGGGTGAACACGAACGGCGTCTACACGACGAACGACATCATCACCTTCGTGGCGCGCACCGCCAGCACAGCGGCACAGCCCGTGAACTACAGTTGGTACCTGAACGGACTGGCTGAACTAGGGTTCGGTCAAACGATTCAGGTCGATGCAGGTGAGCTCGGCATCGGTGAAGATTACCAGGTGGCCCTCATTGTTCGACCCGCTGTTGGAGACGCCGTGTCCCTCTTCACCAGTTTTGACGTGCTCCAATACGTCCCGATTGAGGGCGGTGACGCCTTCTTCGGGGGGGCCGTCAGTGCCCAGCCTGCGGTGCTGGAGCACGACGTGCAACTTCCGGTCCTCGGTGCGAAGTACTACATTGGCAACGGAAAGCAACCCCTGATGATTCACTCCTTCGGCATCGTTGACCCTGTCACAGGGTCCGATGACGTTGGGTTGGTGGACATGCGCATCCAGTTCAACCTCAGTGCACTGCTTCCGTCGAACATCAATGCCTCCACGGTTGAACTCCGCCTTCTTGACGCCGCGGACCAACCGGAATGGAACTTCATCACGCCGCCCAACGACCTTCCAATCCACAACGAGGACGGCACGGTGGACGTGGTGTTCCGCGAAAACGTCGTCATCCTCTTCGTCGGCGTGCTTCCAAAACCGGACGTCGCCATCGACGACATTGATTTGATTCGTCGACCTGCAGGTCACCTCGAAGTAGCGTGGAACGTCAGCGGGGACGTCACCAACCCCTACCTTGCAGGATGGAACATCTACCGCATCACCGCACCTGACACGGCGTCGACGTACTTCCCTTCACCCGAGGCGAACACCGGCCTTTCCTTCTGGGAAGACTACACCGAAACAACCTACGTGGCTTCCGTTCCCTTGGCCACCACGTCATGGTTCGACCCTGAGCCCCTCGATGCCGGCTTTTGCAGCTCGTACCTGCTCGCCCCCGCGGACCGCTCCGGCGCCTCCGACCTCGGGCGCGTCGCCGTCAGCCACGCTGAGAACGGCTTGCCCGGACTGTTTTGCGGTGACGCGATCGAACCCTTGATCGAAGTCTACGAGTTCAGGGCGGAAGCGTGGTTCAACAACGACACGGCGTGTTACCAACGCGCGGGCGATTGGAACCGATGCTACGAGGTTGACCTGTCGTGGACATGGCCTGACCACGAACCGGAAGGTCCGGTGTCCTGGGACCTGTATCGCCTCGAATCCGACCCGAGCGGGGTGGACCTTGCGGTCCTCACCCCGTTGCTCTCCGGCATGGTCGGCGAACCGGGCACCACGTCCACCTACCACACCGACGGATTCGGCGACGACCCGGTTCGCCCCTACCGGACGTACTACTACGTGCTCGCGCCCACCGACGCTGTTGGGAACCCGAACACCGTGGTTGCAGAATCATCGGGCAACGTTGTTCGTGTTCACATCGACGACGAATGGTGGGACTACAACCAGCACCTCATCCCCGAGCCTCCTCCTGAGCCCGAGCCCCCGTTGGGCAGCCCATGGGTTGGTGAGTTCCTGGACAAGATGGCCTCCGATGGCCTGTTCCAGAGCGCGCTCGGCGTCAGCCTTGCGTCCCTCCTTGTGGTGCTGGTCATGCTCCCCGTCGTGCTCAACAAAGGCAAGCGGCTCAAGCGTGTGGTTCGAGCACGGGCGCGACGTCAGCGTTCGGACAACATGGCTGACGAATTGGACGACTTCTTCTGAGCCACCCGTTCAGTCCCATCACCGATGGCTTCTTGACAGCGGCACAGGTGGCCCGGCTGCTGCGGTGATCGCATAGCCTGGCCATTGCGCTGGATTGCTAATCCAGTGGGTTCTACCCACGGGGGTTCGAATCCCCCTCACCGCGCCAATGCACAACAACCGGATGCATGGTGTACGGGGTGCTTCCGGTGGACCTTCCTTGCATCGCGACGACAGCCTCATCAGTTGTCGGGGCCGGTGGATGGCCATGCGGAGCCCCTCCCAACTGGAGCGGGACCGCGATGGTTTGACGGCTGTGATTGAGTTCCTGTCGGCGTTCACCCTCTTTCTGATGATCCTCACGGCCTTCCTGGCCCTCGCCCAGATGCAGATGGGTTCGAACGACCCCCACCTCGACCGCCTTGACCGCTCTGCCGTGCTCGGATTGGACCGGCTCGTGGCCGACGAAGGGTGGTTTACTCCCTTCGTCGACGGCGAAGCGGATCCGACCAACGGAACAGCAGCATGGCACCTTGAGGACGCCGAGACCCTCTTCGAGGGCCGCGTGCGGCCGGGTCTGGTTTCCGACGGCCGTCTGAGTTTGGAACGGGTTGCTGCCTTGTCGAAAGTGACCGAGTCCGGTTTCGCAGCGGGTCTCGGACTCGACGACGAACTTGACGTGCGGCTCCGGATCGAGTCGCTGGACGAGAACGGCAGCGTCGTTGAGGTGCTGTTCGACGGTGGGACGGACCGAAGAACGGCGGAATCTTCCAGCCGAGCCACGCGCTTGGCGGTGGGTGAGGACGGGTTGGTTCGCCTCTCGCTTGAGGTGCACGACGGTGGTCGGGCGGTGGCACCGCTCGTGCTCACCGAACTTCAGCCAAGGCCGCTCAACGGGGGCCCTGAGTGGTTTGAACTTCACAATCCAGAGGGCTTTGCCGTAGAACTACGGGGCTGGTCCTTCCATATCCTCACGCGCACCGGCAGCGTGGACCACCTCATGCTGGACGGCATGGTCTCGGGAGGCGGCGTCGCCATCATGACCGGTGACCTCGCATCGCAAGACCTCGGTGACGCCACGGAGGCCTACGACCTCGGCGTAGAAGGCTTGCTCGGTGTGGGGCTGGTCGACATGCTGCCCAACGGCGAAGGGACGCTGCGCATGAACTGGACCGATCCGCTCACCAGCCGTCCCGCCATGATGCAACAGGTGTCGTGGGGAGGGGACACGGGCCATTTCATGACGCCCGGGGAGAGCCTTGTGCTGAACGGGAGCCTCCCTTCCGACCCAACGTCCTGGCGTGTCGCCACCACCCCAACGCCCGGGGAGGCGTGAGGGGCGGGCATCAAGCCGGCGGATGCTTCATCAACCGAAGCGGAGACTCGGAAGTGAATCCCATGATGCCGACCAGCGTCTACACCCGGGACCGGTGCGTGACCGGCATCCATGGTCTGGACGAAATCCTCCGTGGCGGCATCCCCTACGGCTCGACGGTGCTGGCCGCGGGGACGTGCGGCTCTGGAAAAACCACGCTGGCCATGGAGTTCCTCGTTCGTGGGGCTTTGGCCGGCGAAGCCTGCGCACACTTCACAGCGACCGAACCTTCTGTGAAACTGCTCGAGAACATCCGTCAATACTCGTTCTTTGACATGAACATGGTGGACTCGGGGCTGATCAACGTCTTCGACGTTGACGTCTTGTATTCGTGGCTGGGCTTGGACAAGGCCACCTTTGACCTCGACGACGTCCATGCGCTCATCAAGGCCATTGTCGACATCGTGAACACCATCGGTGTGACGCGCCTCGTCATCGATTCGGTGACCACGCTCTGTTACAAGATCAAGAGCGAGCAACTCATCCGTGATTTCCTGTTCACCCTCGGAAAGAAGTTGGCCACGCTTGGTTGCACCACGGTGCTCATCTCGGAGATCACATCGGCCACAGAAAACGCGCACTGGTCGTCCTTCGGTGTGGAGGAGGCCATTGCAGACGGCATCATCGTCATGGGCGACGTGGAGCGCATGGGGCACTTGCTTCGCTTCCTTCAGGTCGTGAAAATGCGAGGAACGTCGCACAGCCGTGCCAAACATGCCATCGAACTGACCCAACTTGGGGTCATGCTCACGCCGATGCTCAAGTGGGGCGCGAGTTCAGACAGAACAAGCCGCTGGGGGGCCTGACGATGTTCGAACTCGACCCTATGATCGCCGAGCAACTCACCGAAGTGTCGCTGAACAGCGCGGTTCAGGTGCGGTGCGGCAACTCCAACGCGTTCGTCGTCACCGCGAGCACGATGATCCCGCTCCTCCAATCCTTTGGGATGGGTGGCGTCTATATTTCCGCAAGCAGGGGCGCTGTGGAAATCATCCAAGCCTTCGAATCCATCGGGGTTGACGTCAGCAACATCCAGTTCCTCGACCTTGTGTCGTCCGGTATTTTGGGCGGCACGGACGTCCCCTACTCGAACGTGCAGTTCGTTGACAGCCCGATCATGCTTGAATCGGTGCTGCTGCGCACGCTGTACATCCTCCGCACGTCGCCCTTCGAGCGAAACTTCGTCTTCGTGGACAGCATCAACGCCCTGTCCATCTACAACGATGAGCGCATGCTGGCAGAATACCTGCATTCCTTCATCAACACCTTCCGGCAGCGTGAGGTCCTCTCGGTCCTGATCAACGTCCCGGATCAAACCCCTCCTTTGGTGCTGGCCAACCTTGACCTGTACTGCACCGCGCTCATCGACCGGGGACAGGTCATCATTCAGTGAGGTGGAAGCATGGCCGACGTCAAGTTCAGCGCTGAGGATGAGGAGTTCTTCGGGAAGGTGGGCAGCTTTGGTGTTGCGAAGTTCGACGGCGTGATGGGAGGTGGCGTGCCGCGTGGCTTCACCATCATCGCGTTCACCCAAACCGGTTCTGGGTCGGATCTGTTCGCGAAGCAATTCACCTCGCCCGCGGAAGAGCCGGACAACACCATCCTCATCTCCACAAACGAAGCGCAGAAGGAGATCATCCGCGTGTATGAGAAGTACAAGTGGCCGCTTGACATCGGGGTCCGCACGATTGGCGAGGAGTACAACGCAAGCGTGCTCGAACGGGACCTGCTGGCCAGCAGGTACCGTCTGGAAGGCTTCCAGTTGCAGGACATCCAGCGCCTTGCGCAGACCCGCTTCGTCGACACAGAAAACAGGGATTTCCTCACCGAAGTCACCAACGAGGTCATGGCCCTCGGACCGTACTACCGCGCGGTCATCGACAGCATGGATTTCTTCTCTCAACGCAACGAAAGCAGCAGGATCATCTCGATGTTGAGGATGCTCCAAGCCCACACCCAGGTGATGCGCGGCATCCTCCTCGTGACCCTTTCAGCAGAAGGCATGCCTCCCGGCATGAAGCAAGAAGTGGCCTCCATCGCAGACATGGTCCTTGAGTTCAAGGTCAGGACCATCGGTACGGATTTCGAAACCTCGATGACGGTCACCAAGTTCCGAAACGCCCCGGAGAACCTTCGCATCCTGGTCTTCCGTGTGACTCCCGAAGAAGGCATCACGCCAGAAACCGTGGAGCGTATCGCTTAGCGCTGCAGGCCCCGAGCGAAGCATGAAGAGGGGGCGACGGCCGCCGTAGGGCATGGCTTCCCGTTCCTCGACGGGTGGGTACGACCCGTCGGGAATCGACCTCGATGCGTGGACGGTGCTTGAAGCAGAGTTGGAGGCCACCATCCCCCATTACGATCGCGTCAACCGCCTGATGACCTTTGGACAAGACCGCCGTTGGCGTGCTTCTGTCGCGGCCCATGCTGAGCCCGGTATGTCGGTGCTTGAGGTCGGATGCGGGCCTGGCTCCTTTGCGGAAACCATCCGGGGCGTGGACTTGACCTGCCTCGACCCTTCGCCTGAGATGCTTCGCGTCGCACGGAAGCGTGTGGACGCCGCGCGTTCGGCGCACGGCGAGGCTCCGGCGGCGTACGTCGAGGCCCTTGCCGAGTCCATTCCGCTGCCCGATGCGTCCTTCGACCGCGTGTTTTGCTTGTTCTCTTTCCGGGATTTCCAGGACAAAAAGAAGGGCCTTGAGGAGATCCTCAGAGTCCTCAAGCCCGGAGGTCGATTGGTCATCTGCGACGCTGGAAAGGGGAGTTGGCTGCATGGATTCGCGGGCCGCATGTGGATGGGGACCGTTGTCCAATGGATGGCCCGACGGGTGACGGGGACACGAGATCACCCGTGGCGAGGGCTTGCCCGGTCGTACACCCACTACGGCACGAACCGGTACTACCGTCGAATGTTGCGGGACGTCGGATTCACGTCGGTCAGGGGCCGGTTGCTTTGGCCCTTCCTGATGGCCTCTCGATTCGTTGGAGAGCGTCCAAATTGATGTTTTTCGGGGCCACTGAGGCATGCTCATAAACCCGGCACATTACGGTCAGCCACGGTGAGCGTATGAGCATGGAGAGCGTCCTCCGCAGCATCAAGTCGGCTCAGGCCGAAGCTGACGCTTTGGTTCAGTCAGCGCGCGAGGATGCCTCCCGCGTCGTTACTGAGGCACGTCGCGCCTCAACGGAGATCGTGAACAGCGCGACCGAGGCCGCGCAATCCGATGCTCGTGCCACCATTGACGCCGCCCGAGCAACGGCGCAAAAGGAAGCCGACGCGGTCCGCGTGAGCGGAACTGCAGCAGCGGAACAACTTGCCGCTTCCGCTGCCGAACGGTTGCCTTCCGCAGTTGATCTGCTGCTTTCCAGCATCCAAGACGCCTGAGGTGAGCCCATGTTCCCGATGGTCGAGATGTCCCGTCTTACGGTGGCGGGACCGCTTGACGCCATTGGGCCGGTGCTTGACGCATGCGACGCCCTTGGTTGCGTTCACATCCAGCCCTACGAGGAATTTGAGGAAGGCATCAGCGTTGGCCAGTCCCTCGCAAGCGAGGGCCACGGGGACCTGCTGACCAAAGTTCGGGCTGTCCGCTCCTCCACCAGCGCCGTGAACACGGGCGGCGCCATGTCCCACGCCCAAGCCCTGGCCTTGTTGGACGGCGCCTTCCCAAGCAAGGTCGACGCGGTCCTCGCCCACATGGCCGATGCAGAAGCCGCCCGTGCGCGACTCACCGCCGTTGCTGAGGAACGCGACGCCATGCAGCGCTTGGCCCCCCTCGGACTCCCGTTGGAACTCCTGTCCGGCGTTTCCGGCTTGGAAATCCTCGTCGCGGAAACCGCGAAGGCAGGCAAGGTCCACGAGATGCTTGGCCCGCTCGCTACGGAATGTGAAGTGCTCGCTCAGGGCCGTGTGGTGGCCGTCGCCTGCCGTCCGGAACACGCCCCTGAAGTGCAGATTGTGCTCGGGCAGTGCGGTGCGCGAACCGTGCAGGTGCCGCCGGGCGAAGGCACGCCCGAGGAGCGTGTGAAGCAGGCCGACGCCGAAACAGCGGACCTCGAGGCCTCTATTGCCTCCTCCGCCCGCTCCATTGAGGCTTGGGTGGCGGCCAACGGCCGTGACCTGGTTTGCGCCCATGAAGTGCTCGAGCGTTTGGACGACGTGGCTTCCGCGCCGACCCAGATGGCGGTGGCCGACCGCGCCTTTGCCCTCGACGCATGGGTCCCTTCGTCCCGCAGCGAAGAGGTCAGCGCAGCGCTGGCGCCGTTGGCTTCCCTCGTGGAGGTTCACGCGTGGGCGCCCGACCACCACCATGGCGACGGGCACGACCACCACGAGCCTGAGCCACCCGTCGAATTCGACAACCCCGGCGCCACCGAGCCGTTCGAACTCATGGTTGACCTCGTCGGCCGACCCTCCTACGGGGCGTTCGACCCCACCACGCTGATGATGTTCACCTTCCCGATGATCTTTGGTGCCATCCTTGGCGACTGGGGCTTCGGGCTCGTGATCGTGGCGTTGGCGTTGTTCCTCCGTAGCAAACCGATGGGCGCCGACCCGGTCGTGCGCAACGGCATCACCATTTTGCTGTGGATGGGCGTTTGGTGCATCCTCTGGGGCCTGTACTTCGCCGAAGGATTCGGATTCGTGTGGGACAACTACACTTGGGTGAAATACGAGTTCACGAACGGCTCGTCCCCTCTCGGCTTCCTGTACCCCGACGAACCTGTGGCGCTGCTGTCCGACGATGTGCGGGCCTTCCTTGGCATGAACAACCTCACCTACCCGCTGCACCGGGCCTCGGCCAATCATGGGCTTGAGGAGTACGTCGTCTTCTCGGTGTACCTCGGTGTGGTGCACCTCTTCCTCGGCTTCGCCATTGGCTTCATGAACGTCCTCAAGGCTCACGGTGCAGCGGCGGCCTTCTTCGAAAAGGGCTCGTGGATCCTCATCCTCATCGGCGGATTCCTTCACGCCCGTCGCTTCATCGCCTACGACGGTGAGCTGTTCTCGCTCAACATCTTCTCGGGCGTGATGCTGGTGGGCATCCTCTGCCTCATCGTTGGGCTGGCCGTCTACGAGAAGTTTGGTTGGGCCGGTGGCATCATCATGGGCCCCATCGAGACCTTTGGCCTCCTTGCCAACACGCTCTCGTACCTCAGGGTCATGGGCGTCGGTGTGGCGGGGGTGAAGATTGCCGAAGTCTCCATCACGATGGGCTGGGAGGTCATGCTCAACCAGTTCGCAGCCGGCAGCCTCGGGTACCTTTGGGGTGCCTTGGCCTTCCTGCTCTTCCTTGGCGTCCAAGCCTTTGCCATCGCGCTGGGCCTGTTGTCGCCAAGCATTCACGCAGCACGTCTGCACTTCGTCGAGTGGATGGGTAAATTCCACAGCGGCTCAGGGGTCCCCTTCAACCCCTTGGGCGGTCGACGCATTCACGTGGAGGGACAGTGACAGTCCACTTGGACACAAAGAGGTAGTGAGAATATGAAGACCACCCTGAAGAACACGCTGCGCGCATTGATCGTCCTGGCCGCCTTCGCCCTGATTGCTCAGGGTGCGGCCGCGGCGGAGACCACCACGACCGCCACGGGCAACACGATCACCGGTGACCTCGGTGTCGGTATCGCCCTCGGCCTCGCCGCCATCGGTGCTGGGTTCTCCCAGGCCGCCATCGGCAGCGCTGCCGTCGGCATGCTTGCCGAAGACGGCTCGAAGTTCGGCCCCGCCCTCATCTTCACGGCGCTCCCCGAGTCGATCGTGATCCTGGGCGCCCTGCCGCTCTTCCTGGCCTGAACCTACGGACGCGCAGCGCTCGCGCTGCACGCCCACAGGAGGAATCGAGATGACGCTTGAATCGCTTTCAAAGGACATCACGGCAGCCGCGAAAGCGGAAGCCTCGGAGATCGCCGCAACCGCTCAGGCGGAAGCAGACGGCCTTCGCGGAGAAGCGGAGGCTAAGGCCGAAGCCATCCGGAGCGAGGCGGCCGCACGGGCCGCTCGGGAAGCGGAACAGGTGGCGCGTGAAGTCGTTGCGAGCGCCCGTCAGGTCAACCAGAAGGATCTGCTCGTCGCACGACGTGCCGCCCTTGACGCCACCCTTGCGCAGGCGAGGGAGACGCTGGGTGACCCGAAGTGGAAGGGCCGAGCCGGGTTGCTCAAGTCCCTGATGGCCAAAGCCGACGAGATCGGCACCTCTGGGTACGCCGTACGTCCGGTTGGCGTGGACAAGAAGGCCGTCAAGGACCTCGCCGGCTCTCGCTCGATGGGCGAGGAGACCGACGGACTCGGTGGCTTCGTGCTCGACGCAGAGGACGGATCGGTCTCGTATGACTTCCGTTTCGACGCCCTCCTGACGCGCGCCTGGACCGACAACCTGCCCGGCGTCTCCGCTGCTTTGTTTGACTGAGGCCTCGACATGCGCTTCGGATCCACACCCTACGTCGCCTCACGGGCGAAGGCGAGGAAGAACTCCCTCGCCGACAGGGCGCGGCTCCGACAGATCATCCACCAACACCCCGATCAACTCACGGTGGCGGTGGCCGACCTTGGTTACCGAGCGGAAATCGACCGGTACGCAGCAACCTACGACGGTGGCGACCTCGTTGAGGCGGCCCTGAGCGACAACCTCGCTCACGAGTTGGACGCGATGATGGACTTGTGCTCCGGCGCTGTGGCGCGCATTGTCTCGGTCTATACCGGCCGGTTCGAGTACCACAACGCCAAGGCCGTGCTTCGGGCCGTGCTGAACGAGGTTGAAGCCGACAAGGTTGGTCACGATATCCTGCCTGACCTGAACGACCTCAACACGCCATGGCTGCAGATCGTTGAGCGCTCGGACAGCCTCCGCGCCGCCGCGACACTGATGCGTCGGAAGGCGTTCGGACCTGCTTTGATGGCCCTGCCAGAAGACGCAACGCTTGCAGCGTACGAGGATGCGTTGGACCGCCACTACTTCGCCAACGCCCTCTCGGCCCTTGGAGGCTCCAAGCCCGATGTTCGGATGCTGAAGGACCTCCTCGCGACGGAAATCGATCATCGGAACATCATCAACCTCCTGGAGGCGGATGCGATGCGGCTGGAAGGCACGCGCGTGGTTGAGTCGCTGATTCCCGGCGGGCGGTTGATCCCCAAGCGAGCGTTCACCGCTGTTTCAAGCGGGGGCCGTGCTTCCCTGATGGAGGTGCTTCGAGGTTCCAACCGCTTTGACATGAACGGGTTTGAAGCCGCCGTGAAGGCCTCCGACGAAGCCATGTCCCTCGACCCAGTCATCACGTGGCTTGGCGTCCGGGAGACCGCCCACCTGAGCCGGATGAGCTACCTGCATCCGGTGTCGGCCCTCCCCGTCGTGCATTACATCGCCATGAAGGTGCAGGAGGTCAAGGACCTCCGCATCATCACACGCGGTTTGCTTGCAGGCTTGCCTGCTGACGTGGTGGAGGCCCACGTCTACTGAAGGAGGTGTGATGGATGGAAATCGCCGTTGTCGGTTCTCCCGAATTCACCCTTGGCTTCCAACTCGCAGGGCTTTCGCACCTGCACAATCCTTCGGACGACGAGGCCATGGCCTCCGTCCTTCGCACGCTCCTCAACAGCAAGGAGGTGGGCATTGTCGTGGTCGACTCCGCGAGCCTGGCCCGCCTCCCAGAGCGGCTGCGAGAGCAGCTTTCCTCATCCGTGACCCCGACCGTTCTCGGCATCGGGACGGAAGAGGACACCACCCTGCGCGATACCATCCGCAAGGCCATTGGAGTCGACCTATGGGCATGATGTTCCACTACAACTTGGAGGAAGAAGAATGAGCAAGGAAGGACAGATCTATCGAATCTCAGGCCCTGTGGTAACCGCCAAGGGCATGAGCGCTGCCATGTACGACGTCGTGCGCGTTGGAAACGAAGGACTGATGGGTGAAGTCATCGAACTTCACGGCGATCAGGCCGTCATTCAGGTGTACGAAGACACCTCAGGTATTCGCCCCGGCGAACCGGTGCTCAACACCGGTGAAACGCTCTCCGTGGCCCTCGGTCCCGGTCTGCTGACGCAGATTTACGACGGGATTCAGCGTCCCCTCCAGACGCTTGAGGAACAGATGGGCTTCTTCATCACCCGTGGTGTTGACGCGGACGCCTTTGACATGGAGAAGGTCTGGACCTTTGAGCCCGTGGCCTCTGTCGGCGACGCGGTCGAAGGTGGTCAAGTGATTGGCCACGTTCAGGAAACCGAGACCATCGTTCACAAGATCATGATGCCCCCTGGCACCTCGGGCACCATCAAGTCCATCGAAAGCGGCGACTTCAACGTAACACAGACGGTCGCCACCCTCGAAGACGGGACCGAGGTGCAGATGCTCCAGAAGTGGCCTGTCCGAAGCCCCCGTCCGTTCAAGACGAAGTACGCACCGGACACACCCCTCATCACCGGAATGCGCATCCTTGACTTCCTGTTCCCACTCGCCAAGGGCGGTGCCGCCGGCATTCCTGGACCCTTCGGATCCGGCAAGACGGTGACGCAGCAATCGCTTGCGAAGTACTCGGACGCCCAAATCGTCGTCTACATCGGCTGCGGTGAGCGCGGCAACGAGATGACCGAAGTGCTGGACGAGTTCCCTCACCTCATCGACCCCAACACAGGGAAGCCGCTCATGAACCGGACCGTCATGATCGCCAACACCTCGAACATGCCTGTCGCTGCCCGTGAAGCCTCGGTGTACACCGGCATCACCATCGCGGAATACTTCCGTGACATGGGCTACGACGTTGCCCTCATGGCCGACTCGACCTCGCGTTGGGCCGAAGCCATGCGTGAGATTTCGTCTCGTCTTGAGGAGATGCCCGGTGAAGAAGGGTACCCCGCGTACCTCTCCTCCCGCATCGCTGAATTCTACGAGCGCGCTGGCCGTGTCAACACCTTGTCCGGCGACGACGGCTCGGTGACCGCCATCGGCGCAGTGTCGCCTCCCGGCGGTGACATTTCTGAACCCGTCAGCCAAGGTACCCTCCGCATTGTCAAGGTGTTCTGGGGCCTCGACGCTGGCCTCGCTCGACAGCGGCACTTCCCCGCCATCAACTGGCTGACGTCGTACTCCCTGTACCCTCCCTCGCTCGACCAGTGGTACCGCGACAACATCAACCAGGACTTCCCAGAGATCCGCACGGCCATTTCTGGCCTGCTGCAGGTCGAGGCCGAACTCCAAGAAATCGTGCAACTCGTCGGCTCCGACGCCCTGCCGGTGGATCAGCAACTCACGCTTGAAGTGGCCCGCATGATCCGCGAGTACTTCCTCCAGCAGAACGGCTTCGACCCCGTGGATGCGTATTGTGACATCAACCTCCAGTACCAAATGGCGAAGGCCGTGCTGTCCTTCCAAGACGCTGCCAAGGCGGCCATGGCCGCGGGTGCAGCGCTGAACGACGTGGTCAACGTCCCCGCCCGATCTGCGCTTCTGCGTGGTCGCTTTGAACAAGGGTACGTGGACCGCATCGACGACATGGTCAAGGCGATGGTGGCGGAAATCGAAGCCACCGTGGAGGAGAACTGAGGAGGGATCATCATGGCAGGCAAGGAATACCGAACCATCACCGACGTCAAGGGACCGCTTGTGTTCCTGAACAAGACCGAACCCGTTGCGTACGGGGAGATCGTCTCCCTGCGGCTCTCCAACGGGGACATCAAGAACGGGCAAGTGCTCGACACCTCCGACGACATGGTCGTTGTTCAGGTGTTCGAAGGCACCGCCAAGGTCGACCGCGAAGCGGGCGTCACCTTCCTTGGTGACGTGTTCAAGCTCCCCGTCAGCACCGACCTCGTCGGGCGCATTCTCGACGGTGCTGGGCGACCCCGAGACGGTGGCCCTGAGATCGTTGCTGACGAAAAGGCGGACATCATCGGTGCGGCCATCAACCCCTACAGCCGGCAGAGCCCGCACGACTTCATTCAGACCGGCATTTCGGCCATCGACTGCTGCACCACCCTTGTTCGCGGACAGAAACTTCCGATTTTCTCCGCTTCGGGTCTGCCCCACAACGACATCGCCTTGCAGATCGCCCGTCAGGCCAAGCTCAAGGACTCCGATGAGGAATTCATCGTGGTCTTCTGCGCCATGGGCATCACCGCTGAAGAATACAACTTCTTCCGTTCCGACCTTGAGCGCACCGGTGCGCTCGAGAACGCCGTGCTGTTCGTCAACCTCGCCGACGACCCGGCGGTCGAGCGGATCATTACCCCGCGTCTCGCCCTGACCGCAGCGGAATACCTCGCGTTTGAGCAGGACTACCACGTGCTCGTCATCTACACGGACATGACGAACTACTGCGACGCCCTTCGCCAAATCGGCGCAGCGCGTGAGGAAGTTCCCGGACGGCGTGGGTACCCCGGTTACATGTACACGGACCTGGCGATGCTCTACGAGCGCGCAGGCATCGTCAAGGGCAAGAAGGGGTCCATCACCCAGTTCCCCATCCTGACCATGCCCGGTGACGACATCACGCACCCCATCCCCGACCTTTCCGGTTACATCACCGAAGGCCAGATCGTGATTTCGCGTGAACTCCACCAGCAGGGCATCTACCCGCCCATCAACGTGCTTCCCTCGCTCTCCCGGCTCATGGGATCGTGCATCGGCGCAAAGACGACGCGAGACGACCACAAGAAGGTCAGCGACCAAATGTACGCTGCGTACGCTCAAGGTCGAGAACTGCGTGGTCTCGTGGCCATCGTTGGTGAGGACGCCCTCAACGAGCGTGACAAGCAACTCTTGGACTTCTCCGGCGTCTTTGAGGACCGTTTCCTCCGGCAGAGCCGTGACGAAGACCGCACCATCGACAACACGCTGGATTTGTGCTGGGAACTGATGTCGAGCATCGACACGAAGTACCTCGTCCGTCTTGACGACGAACTGATCGCAAAGTACCACCCCGACAACAGGTCCTGAGACGGAGGCATACCCATGGCGCTCGACATCAAGCCGACCCGAAGCGAGCTCATCAAGCTCAAAGGGCGGATCAAGCAGACCCGAAACGGGTACAAACTGCTGAAGATGAAGCGTGACGGTCTGTTCCATGAATTCCGAACCCTGTTGACGGAGATGATTGCGGCAAAGCAAGAATTGACCGAAGCCTATCGCCTTGCCAAAACCCGCATTGACCTCGCAAACGCCATCGAAGGTGGCTTGGCGGTTCGTGCTGCGGCGATCGCGAACTCGGCCCACCCTGAGGTGGAGGTCGAACGGCGGAACATCATGGGCGTCGTGGTGCCCAACGTGAGCGGGACCAACCTCCGTTCCACGTTTGAAGAGCGTGGCATTGGTTTCATCGGCTCCAGCCCGTACATCGACGAAGCCAGCGATGCGTTCGGTGACCTGATCGAGAAGATGGTCAAGGCTGCTGAAATGGAAGCCACGTTGAAGCGTCTTCTGGAGGAGATTGAAGCGACCAAGCGGCGTGTGAACGCGCTCGAGTTCAAGGTGATTCCAGAACTCGAAGAAGCGAAGGTCTTCATCCAACTTCGTCTCGAGGAGATGGAGCGCGAAGAGACCTTCCGCCTCAAGCGCTTCAAGAACAAGTGAGCAGGCTCCAGCCCACGGTGCTGGGGGTTGTTTCAAGTCCGAGCCCGAGCGAGCAACGGTTGGGGTGGCCTGCATGACGGACGACGACGTGGTCCGCTTCGAGGACGACGCCCCCGATGCACTTGCCGTGCACCGTCGAGCATGGTCGCAGGCTGACCTCCTCGAGCACGTGATGCTTCGGCACCTGCCACTCGGGGCGCGCCTGAACGACCGGCCGCCAGCGTGGGAGGTGAACGAATCCCCGGACGCCACGACGTCTTCGGCGCTTCGTCGCCTCAACGACGACCTCGCCCCTCTTGGATGGATGGCACGGCTTCACGACGGCCGTCCCGCCGTGGTGCACGCCATTCCACGCCCACGTGGGCAGTTCACCGGTCTCGGGTGGCGGGCTGTGCTCTGGTCGGTGTCCGTGCTCACCCTGACCCTCGCGAGCCTCGTTGGTACGGCCGCTTCGCGGCCGGAAGGCGGATACGTGTCCTCATCGGCCTTTGTTGACGCCTTCCTGCTGACGACCATGCCAGCCGTCGCCTTGCTCGCCGTTGCTTCGATCGTGCAGGTGCGACTCGCTGCCCGATTTGGGGTGCGGGTTGGGCCGATTGTCCCGGTACCGGACCCGTCCATCCTGTTGTGGACGCTTGGCCTTGTTCCCGTCACGTGGCTGGTGTGGCCCTTCGGCATCCTTGTGATTCCGACGCTTCCTCGCATGGACGCCCGTCCTTGGCCCGACCGGCAAAGCCTGGGTTGGACCTCCCTCAGTGCCCCTGTGGTCCTCATTGTTGGTGGGTTGTCCCTTTGGATGGCCGGTTGGTTGCTCACCCCCGAGGCCAGTTCAGTGACCTCAGCAACGGTGAGTCACGACGCGGGATGGTTGCTCGTCATGCTCGATGGTCTCCTTCGGACGGACCTCGCTGTTCGCGCCGCTTGGGCACATCCGCTCGTTTGGGCGGGTGCGACCACGGTCTTCCTTGCGTGGGTTTCCCTGCTTCACGTGCCGACCTTCCCCGGGGGACGACTCCACGTCGCGCGGCTTGGGACGATGGAGGTGCGCAACACACAAACCCAGGTGTTGTTGTTGGTGGCCTTCGCGTTCGGAGCGGTGCTGTTTGACGTGTTCTCAAGTTTCTCGGTGTGGAGCCTCGTCTTGCCCGTGGTCCTCATGCTGACCTTGCTGATGGGGGCCGATCAGCGGTGGCCTGTGGTGCTCGATGAAACGCGGCCCGTCGAGGAGCGTCAGCACATGTGGATGGGCCTCATCTGGGTGGTGTTGCTGCTCCTCGCGTTGCCGTCCGAAACACCCTTGCTGGCGCACGAGGATTGGGACGCTTCTGTTGAGGGAGCCATCGAGGGTGAAGCGTTGGCCGCTCTCGACGGTGAAACGTGGAACCTGTCGCTCACCGTCGTCATCGACAACCCATCGCTGCTTGATCGCCGAGTCGCCTTGACGGCGTCGATGCCAACGGGATGGGAGGCGTCGTGGAACAACTGCATGGACGGCTCCACGTGCACCGTTAACGTCGATGCTGGGCGAAGCAAGGAAATTCACCTCTCCGCCATATGGTCCGGAGATGGCTCACCCGCTTCGGGCTTCATCCAGTTCCTTGGATTGCCTAACTTGGTTGACGTGCCCTTGGAGGTCGACCTCGATGCTGTCCCCGTCAACGGAACATGGACGCTTGAACGCGATACGCTCGGCGCGATGCTCTGCGCCGAAGTGCGGATGGCGGCAGATGCACCGCCTGCAAACCTCACGTTCACCGACCCATCGTACGCATCGAACCTCTTGTGGTGGTCGGGGACGGGTGGTGTCAGCACCATGGTTGAGGATTCTGGACCGGCTTGCCTTCGGTCCGCTGACCCCATGCTCCTTCGTCACCTTCCTCCGTCCGGCATCGTCCTGAACGGCAGCCGCTTCAACCTGCAGCCGCCGGTGGTGACGTCCCGTTTGAGCATGGACGGAAACGGATGGAACGTCACGTCGGCGGGGTGGGGTGCTGGACTCGACGCTGGGGGGACGCTCCACCTCGACGGCGACACGTGCCCTTCGGCCGAAGCGCCAATCAGCACCCCTCCTCACGGAGAGGACGGATGGGTGTGGGACCTTGGGGTACGTGATGCGGGAGCCCTTCCTGTCATCGCCGACGGTGAACAGTTGGTGCTCCGCACCCCTGCCACAGGCCATCTGCTCCATTGCCCGATCGACGGCTCAACGGCCGTCGTTCACACGCTTGAACCCGGACCCGATGTGGTGCTCTTTACCCCGGAGATCGAGCGTTCGTGGATTGGCTTTGGAGCCGTGCTTGTGGATGGCGTCGTGCTGCACGGTCCTGACCTGGGTACAAACGGGACGCTCTTGCTCTCCCTTCAGGTCGAAGCGGACACCCCCTTTGTCGTTGAGGTGCTTGGCGATGGCGTTGGATGGTCCATCGAAGCCAATGCAACGCTCGTCGCTGGACAGCATGAGATGTGGCTTCACCCACCGATGGAAGGAACCGCCAGCGTTGTCTTGGACCATGTTGACGGCAGGATGGTGTTGAGGGCCTCGTCCATGGAGGCCTGACACGTGCGCATCGGCATCGTTGGTTTAGGAGCGATCGGTGGCCTGATGGCCACCGCCCTTGCACCTCATGCTGAGGTGCATGTGTTCGCTCGTGGCCCACGGGGGGTGCACGCCGTGGCAGAAGGCCTTGTGCTGGAGGGCCTGTTCGCACATCGTCTCCAGCCCGAGGACGTTACCGTTCACCTACCGGAGTTGGACCATCCCGCACCTTCGGGGCTGGACGTCGTGCTCTTGGCGGTGAAAGCACATCAGGTGGAAGCGGCGATGGAACGTGCCCTTCCCTCGCTCGTGAACGAAGGCGTTGTGGCGTACCTTGGGAACGGCCTGGGTGTCGTCGAATCGCTGCAGAGGCATCACCCCGGGCGTGTCGTTGCCGTCACGTGCACCCATGGGGCGATGGTGGGTGAGGGGGCGAGCACCCGCTGGACGGGGCATGGCTCACTCATGCTTGGTTCGTGGCCTTCAGGGCCAGTGACACCTGCGATGATGGCGCTTGAAGCACTGCTGAAGCGGGCGAACCTCAACCCCGTCTGCGTCGAAAACGCACGTTCTCATGTCTGGCGCAAGGCCCTCCTGAACATCGCCATCAACCCCGTTTGCGCGCTTGCAGGGGTGGAGAACGGCATCATGCTGGAACGGCACGACTTGTTGGAAAGCGGTCTCGAACTGATGCGTGAAGCCATGGACGTTGGCCATGCCCTTGGCATCGAGCAACCAAACCCAGTCGAGGCCGCGACCGACGTCATCGACGTCCTGACGGCGACAGCGACGAACCGCTGCTCGATGTTGGAAGACGTCCGACGAGGGCGGCGAACGGAAATTGACGCCCTCAACGGCGCCGTGGTCGACCTCGGTGAGGAGGCGGGTGTGCCGACCCCGCGAAACGCACAGATCACGGCCTTGGTGCGTGCCGTCGATGCAGATCACTCAAGGTCGGCGTTGTAGTGCAATCCGCGATTTTCGGTCCTTGACATCGCGTCGTCCACCACCAGACGGCCGACGAGGACCATGTTGCGAAGTTCAACGAGGTCCCTCGTCGGTTTGCACCGCTGCCACGTGGCCTCCACTTCGTCTTCGAGGAGGTCCAACCTTCGGCGTGCACGGGCGAGCCGTCGTTGGCGACGCTGGATGCCCACCTCACGACCCATCGTGGAGCGCAGGGTGTGAAGGTCGTGCGCCAGCGCTCCGTGTTCTTCGAGCAGGCTCAGGCCATCCGCACGCCATGCGGGGACATGTTCAGGGTCATGGGTGTCAGGTGCTGCGAGGATGGCGTCGGCGGCTCGCTTTGCGAAGACCACGGCTTCAAGCAGGCTGTTTGAAGCCAGCCGGTTTGCACCGTGCATGCCCGTTGAGGCCACCTCGCCGATGGCATACAACCCGGGGAGTGCTTCGCCCTGCGTGCCGATGGCCCGCCCGTCGGTGTCAACGTGCACGCCGCCTACCGTGTAATGGGCAGCAGGTCGGACCGGGAGGTGGTCCTCGCCGAGGGTCAACCCCAAGTCGTCGAGCATGCTCTGTACGTACGGAAACCGTTCCTGGAGGGTGGCTGCATCGAGGTGTGCCGTGACCAACCAGACGTGCGGTCGACCGGACCGCTTCAACCTCGCATCGATGGCCCGTGCCACGATGTCCCTCGTGGCCAACGAGCCCAACGGGGAAGCGTCCAAGGTGAACGAAAAGGGAGCAGGGTCACCGCCCTTGTTTTGCCACGCTTCGAGGCCCTCGTCGTCGAGCAAGACAGCACCCTCGCCCCGCAGGGCTTCGGTAATGAGCAAGGTTCGTTGTGGATGCGCGACGGTGGTTGGATGGAACTGAACGTAGGCCAGGTCCCGAACCGCGGCTCCGAACCGATGCGCCATCGCTAAGCCATCTCCCGTGGACACAGCAGGGTTTGTGGTCGGTTCCCACAATTGTCCCGCACCCCCGGTCGCCAGCACCACTGCGGACGTCTGGACGGTACGCACGGCGTTCTCGCCTTCGCGCTGAACCCAGACCCCCGCGACGCCTTCTTCCGGGCGAGGGTGAACCCTCCGGATGAGGTCGATCACCACGGCGTCGCTCTCAACCGTGATCCTTGGGTGCGCCTCGGTCGCGGCGACGAGGGCCCGTTCGATCTCTCGACCTGTGGCGTCCTTCGCATGGAGGATGCGTCGAGCGCTATGGCCGCCCTCTTTGACCAAATGCCAATCCCCATCTCCGTTCTCCTGGAACCGCACACCCAACTCCAGCAGGTCACGGATACGTTCGCCTGCTTCAAGGACAATCGAACGAACGACCTCCTCATCGCAGGCGCCGTCGCCAGCCGTGAGCGTGTCCTGAACATGGGCTTCGATGGCGCCCTTTTCGGTTCGGTCAAGGATGGCTGCGATGCCACCTTGAGCCCAATTGGTCGACGAATCCTCGATGTTCCGCTTGGTGAGCACCAGCACATCGCGTCCTTGCTCGGCCAACCGCAGCGCGCAGAACAGGCCTGCGATGCCACTGCCAACAACCGCGACGGGGGGCTTCACGCTACGCGACGGGGCCCACCGCCCTTTCACCGCATCGGCGTCGCCGACGGGTTGATGTTCGCGGCCGAAAGAGCACCGGCATGGCGAGCAAGCGGCGCGTCCTGGGGCTCGCCCTCGGCCTCGGCTTGTTCGCCTTCGCATGGCTCAATGTGGAGCAAGGTTCGGTGGCCCCGGCCCTCATCGATGGCGCCCCCGTGGCGAAGTTGGACATCATCCGCATGTCGGACCCCGGGTGCAGCAGTCCATCGATTGAAGGGCACCTCGAGTCCTTCGGTCAGAGCCACTGTCTTGGCGAGGTGGGGGCCTGGTCAGGTGCAGACATGATGATGGTCGCGGAAGCGTGTTTGATCGTGCTGGCCGGGGTTGTTCGAATGCCACGCTCACCGGGGTTGGCGCGGCGCCTTCGTCGAGCGATGTTCGCCACCGGCGCCACCTTGTTTGGCGTGGCCATCCTGGATCGACTCACGTTGCTCCCCGCATCGATGGCTTCGGACGTGGTTGTGGAGATGGTCCCCTTCGTCAACCACGGGTGGCTGCTGCAACTGCTGGTCGCTTTCGTTGGCGTGATGCTCATGCGTGGTCCAAAGTACCTCGAGTCCGAATTTTCGGAAGCCCAACGAACGCGAAGGGAACGCGTGACGACGAACCGTGAAGCCTTCGTCAAGGTGCACCGCTCGTCATCGTCGACCCCCGTCAGCCGACTCGCGCGGGCGCCGACAAGGCCACGGATGACGTCGTCGAGCCCTCTGGTGCGAGCCACCTGCCCCTTCTGCGTCGGGGCCGGTTGTGAGCGCTGCGACAGCCTCGGGACCCTGTGAGTCGGCGTTGCGCAAAGCACGGAGGAACGACGGCCTCGCTGTCCCCCGTTCTCGATGTCTTTAAGTCCCCTCGTTCACGCTGTTCACGTATGGCTTCCCTCGGGGAGTCGGAGGGATGGGATGTACCTCAAGGAACTCGTCATGACGGACTTCAAGTCCTTCAGCGGTGAGGTGGTCATTCCCTTTGACCGCGGATTCACGGCCATCACCGGCCCAAACGGCTCAGGGAAGTCCAACAGCGGCGATGCCATCCAATTCGTGCTTGGCCCTCGTTCGGCCAAGACGCTGCGTGCGCAGAGTTCGAAGGACCTGATTTTCAACGGTGGCAAACACGGCAAGCCTGCCCGAGGTTGCAGCGTGACCTTGGTGTTCGCGAACCCGAAGATGGGTGACGGACGCAGAAGGATCCCCCTTGACATGGACGAGGTGACGATGACGAAGCGGGTGCGGTTGACCCCTGCCGGCAACGTGGTCACGGCCTACGAACTGAACGAAGAGGAGTCGTCGCTCAAGTCCTTTCACCAACTGCTTGGCGCCGCCAACGCGCGGCCAGATGGGTACAACATCGTCCTGCAGGGCGACGTGACGAGCCTGTCAAAGATGAGCCCTGGCGAGCGTCGGAAGGTGCTTGATGACGTCGCCGGCGTGACCACGTACGACGACGAGATTCGGAAGGCAGATCGACAGCGCAAGGAGGTGGAAGAATACCTCGAACGCATCGCCCTGATCGAAGAGGAGCAGCGGCGGCACCTCAAGGTCCTCGACGGTGAGCGCAAATCTGCCCAGAAAGCCATCGAAATTCGAGAGGAACTCGTGGCCGCGAAGGCGGTCCTTTGGCGGGCCAAGGTTGCAGGTCAGAAGGCGACGCTGGACCACCAGCGCCGCGAAATTCAGCGGAACCTCAGCGACGCAGCCGAACTCGAACAGCAGGTGTCCACCGCAGCGAAGAACTTGCTCGCACTTGACGACGCCATCGCGGAACTCACCCGTCAGATTCAGGACCAACTCGGTGGCGGTGGAGAAGCACTGCAAGCCGAAATCAACAGGCTGGCTGTCGCCGTGGAAACCGCCGGAGACAGGTTGTCGGACCTTGCGGCCAACGACGAGGAAGCGCTGGTTCAGAAAGCACGCCTTGAGGAGGATTTGGAAGGCGCAAACAGCGCACTGGATGAGGCGGTTGCCGCGCTCGATGCGGCCACAGCCATGCACGAAGAAGCATCGGCCGCGTTGGCGAAGGCGCGTGAGGAAGAGGCATCGGTCAAAGCCCTCCTGGCCACATCCGACAAGGACGTCGCGTTGCTTGCCCGCCACGCCAAGGCTGCGGAGGAGGAGGTGGAAAACGCCCGTGCGGCCCTCGCCAACGCTCAGACCGACGTCGACCGGTCCGCGACAGCCGGGGAACTCCTGCTCGACGAACAGCATCGCTTAGAGGAAGCCCTCGGTGCAGCCCGGATGAACCTCGCTGAATGCGAACTGCAGGGGGAGGATCTGAAGAACGCGGCCGCAGGCAACGACCGTGAGAGCCTCGGTCAGGAACTCATCACCGTGCAGCGCCTTGAGTCACGGTTGACCGAGGAATCGGAAGCCGTTGAATCGCGCCTGCGCAACGTCGAGCGGGACCTTGCTCGAGCCAGGGCCGCGGTTGAATCCCGTGCGGGCGGCAACGGATTGACCGGTGGCGCAGCCGCAGTCCTGCAGGCAAGAGACCGGGGGGAACTCGACGGCGTGCTGGGGACCATCGCCGAACTCTGCGCTCCAAAAGATGACGCACATACGGTATCGCTGTCAACCGCCATCGGGAGCGGCATGATGTCCGTGGTCGTCGAAACCGATGAAGTCGCGGCGCGTGCGATTCGTTGGCTGAAGCAAAACAACGCTGGGCGAGCCACCTTCCTGCCCCTCAACAAGATCAACCCGGGTCGGCCCGCAGGCCGAGCGGTGATGGTGGCCCGTCAGTCCGGCGTCGTTGGTTTCGCCCATGACCTGCTCGACCACGATCCTCGCATCGAATCGGCGGTCCGCCTCGTGCTCCGCAACACGCTCATCGTTCAGGACCTGGCCACCGCCCGAGCCAACATGGGGGGCGTCCGCCTCGTGACCTTGGACGGCAGCGTTACGGAAGCAGGGGGTGCCATGACGGGGGGTGCCGCTCGGCGAAGCAGCCTCAGTTTCGGCGGCAAGGTGGAGGGGGCAAGTGAAGTGGATCGCCTCTCGAAGGAGGTCGAGCGGCTCATCTCGATGGCTGAGGACGTCAACGCCAAAGTCCGTGCAGCAAGGCAAACGCAAGCCGACATCCGGAACCGGCTCTCTGAGGTCGCCAACAACGATGCTGCGGCCAACCTTGCTGCGTGGAAGAGCGAACTTGCCTCAGCCAAGGCCAACGTTGCCCGAGAGGAAGGCCAATTGGCCGCCCTGCATGCCCGATTGGAGGAGTTTGAGAGCGACGGCCGGCGCCATCTCGCCCTCCGCGCTCAGGCTCAGCAGCGTCTTGATGCCGCCTTGGCGAGCAAGTCCGACGCGGATGCCGCCCTTCAAGATGCAAGCCCTCAGCACCTTCGCGACCGCCTGCACGCAGCGGAAATGTCGCGGTCCGAAGCGAACGCGACGCTCGAGCGGCAGGCCGAAGCGATCCGCGGTTCCGAGGAGCGCAAGGGCTTCCTCGCATCGCAGACCGATGATCTGGTTTCGCGGTTGGACGACATCCTGGCGTCCATGGCGACGAGGGCGGCCCAACGGGAGCGCCTTCAGGAACAGATGGAGCAGGACCGGAAGGCCCTCGAAGTCAAGCAGGAAGAGCGTCGATCCCTGCTCGAAGAGCACCAAGGCCTCGAGGACGAACGTGTGCGCTTGTCCGATGAGCGGGCCACCCTCCGTGCTGCTTCCGAGCAGCGCGCGGCCCAAGCACGCTCGTGCCGGCATCATGCCGAGGAACTCAACCGCCTTGTTGGGGCCAGCGAACGTGCCTTGGCAGAACTTCGTGCTGCGATGGTTGAGGAGGGCGTGGCCGATGCCGTGGACGAAGAGGAAGTCCTGCCCACCGTTGCTGAAGGTGAGAACAACGTCCGCCGCCTGGAACGGCGCATCGACAACCTTGGTTCCGTGAATTGGCTTGCCTTGGAGCAATACGATGCATGCCAGGCTCGGTTGGACGACATCAGCAAGGACAACACGAAACTCAAGGCACGCCGGAAGGACCTCCTCGAACTCGCTGAACAACTCGATGAGCAACGAACGGTTCGGCTGAAGGACGTCCTCGCTCGCGTGAACGAGAACTTCCAGCGGGTGTACAAGACCCTCTCGAAGGGTGGCGAAGGCGAACTCTTCCTTGAGGACCCTGACCAACCTTTCTCCGGAGGCCTTGACATGTGGGCTCGCCCTCGTGGAAAGTCAAGCCGCTGCCGATTGCAGGGGCTATCTGGGGGAGAACAATCGATGGCTGCGCTGGCGCTCATCTTTGCGATTCAGGATTACGATCCCAGCCCCTTCTACTACTTCGATGAGGTCGACCAGAACCTGGATTCGGACAACGCTCGCCTCATCGCTCAGATGTGCCGGACGCGTTCGGAGCGGGCGCAATTCATCATGGTCACCTTGAGGAAGGTGAGCCTCAGCCTTGCTGACCATCATATTGGCGTCACGCACGGTGGCGACGGGTGCAGCCGTCGCATCATGGACTTCGACAGGCAACGTGCGCTGGCGTTGGGTGCGGCGGCAGAGGAAGCAGCAGCAGCCGACGCCGCGAAGAACGCCGATCGGGCGGTCGAGGCCTTCGCCTTCCAGCAAGCCATGCCCACCGTTCCAGAGTCGTTGGCGACACCTTCCAGCCTTGAGGGCCTGATGTCGCGTGCAGAGGCCTCGTCTGAGGCAAGCGAAACGTTGCTCGAGGCAGAACCATCCGCGGACCCTGCCGATCAACTCGAAGGCGCCGCAACCGTTGACCTCGTCGAGGAACCGTGAGGGTTGAGCATGGAGCAAACCCTCCTCGACAGTTGGTTCCTCAGGCAGGACATTGTTGACCGCTTGCTTCGTGCGGGAACGGAGGGTGAGGAGGCTTCCGCGTTCGGTGACCGAATTCTTCGGATTGCCACGTCGGAGGGAGCGGTTCACCAGTCGATGTCGGACCCCGTTGACCGTTCGATTGCGCTGGTCTTGTCGCTCGTTCGTGAAGAAGGACTCGATGCCTGGGACATCGACCTTGAGGCCTTCTTGGAGATCTTCACCGAGCGCGTTCGCGAGGAAGCGGAATCCGTGGACCTCCCGTCCTGTGGTCGCTTGATGCGGCTGGCATGGGAGGTGTTGGGCGAGCAAACCCTGCGGGTCTACACGAAGGCCACGACGCTGGAGGAGGAGGTCGACGAGATGAACTTCGAGATGGATTTCGGCTGGGAAGTTGACGTCGACGACGATGCCTTCGCGTTCACCACAAGCGTGCTGGAAGGCTCTGCTGATGATGTCCTTCCGACGTTGTTCGACGGTCGATTGCGCCGGCCAGAAGGGCGACCAACCACACTCAGCGAGCTTCTTGCGGCCTTCAAGGACGCCGCCGACGAAGCCGAGCACCTTCAGCAGCGTGAGGACGCTCGCGCGGCTGCGGAAGCCGAACTCCGTGCCCACCTCGACGACGTCGGGGGGCGAATGCACGACGAAGACCTCGAAGGCGACATCGAGCGATGTTGGAACGCGCTTCGAAAGGCGTTGAGCGAGCATGGTGGGCACGCTGTACCGATCGACTTCGTGGTCCACCACCTCGAGGCGGACGACCCCGAAGCGGCTGCCACCCTTGGCGGTCGCAGCGAGGGCAACGTGGCGGCCTTCATCGCGAGCCTTTTTCTCGTTCACCGCCGCTTGGTTGATGTCGTTCAAGAGCACGTACCAGAGGGCCCTGTGCTTGTGCGTGACCTCTGGCCAGGCATGGCGAGTTACGCAGAGGTGCGGTCGCACATTGAGGCCCTCGAAGCGAGCGAGGAAGCATCCCGTGGCCGGCCGCCCATCGTCGGTCGGGCTGCAGCGGCCGCGGAAGCGCAGCACGTTCCGACGTCGGATGCAGAAGCGATGTCGGAAGAGGACGACCCCGCCGATTGGTTGGTCGAGTGAGGTGATGGCATGACGGAAGTTCCTGTTGAGCACCTCGTCGAAGCCATGCTGTTCACTGCAGGCAAATCGTTGTCCCCGGGGGAACTTGCCGAAACGCTTGGGTACGAACAGGACGAAGTTGAGCAGGTCCTTCAGGCACTGAAGGCGACCATCGGCCGCCGTCGAACACCCCTTCACCTCGTTGACGTGGGCGGGCGTTGGGCCATGGAGGTTCGCCCGGAGGTCGCCACGCACCTCCCGAAGGAGACGAAAACCGACCTCCCCCCGCGCTTGCTGAAAGCCGCCTCCCTCATCGCCTACCACCAGCCGATGCCCCAGTCCCGGTTGGTGGAGATGCTGGGTCAGCGTGCCTACGATCACGTGCGGGAATTGGCTCAACGAGGCATGGTGCAACGCCGTCGTGACGGAAACACACGTCGATTGTCGACGACACGGCGCTTTTCCGAAGCCTTTGGGTGCCCGCATACGGACCGAAAGAAGGTCAGGGAATGGTTCCGAGCGCAGGTGGCCGCCTCTGGCATCCTCGACGACGTGCTTGGTTCCGTGGTCGTGCAGGACGCCTCCCAGGAGGAAGGTACGGTCCAGTCCACGCTGCCGGTGGACGACGAGGCGTGATCACCCCTCGCGCCGGAGCTCATCGAGGATGTTTTGCGCCGTGGTTTGCGTTCGCGGGCCATCCCACGACGCCAACATCGCAGCAACGCGGTCGATTTCCTCCCCTTCAGCGCCTGCGCTGACGGCCATGTTGCGCGCATGGAGCCGCATGTGCCCCGCCTGAATGCCGTTCGTGGCCAAAGCCCGCATGGCCCCAAGGTTCTGCGCCAAACCAGCCGCGGCGAGCACGGATGCCAATTGGTCTGCGCCATCGATGCCCAACAATTCCAGGCTTGCACGAGCGGTTGGGTGCACCTTGCTGGCGCCTCCGACGGTCCCGACCGCCATCGGGGTTTCCAAACGGCCAACCAAGCACCCGTCCGCGTCTTTGTGCCACGTGGTCATCGACGAGTACGCTCCGGTTCGAACGGCCGCCCACGCGTGGCAGCCAGCCTCGATGGCCCTCCAATCCTGGCCACAGGCGATGGCAACGGCTGAGATGGCGTTCATGACGCCCTTGTTGTGCGTTGCAGCGCGGTATGGGTCTGCTGCGGCGAAGGCGTAGGCTTCGAGGATGGCATCGATGACTTTCGCGCCCTCCTCGGCGTCGCCCTTGTCGTCCATCGATTCTGGCGTGAACCGGGCTTCGATGCGGGCCATGCGCTCTGTCGCGAGGTTGGACAGGATGCGAAGCAGGACCCGGCCTCCAGTGAGCGCTTCAATCCGCGGAGCGACGAGTTCGGCCATTGTGTTCACCGCGTTGGCCCCCATGGCGTCCCTCACGTCGACGTGCAGGTGGACCACGAGCATCGGGCCGGTCAGGGCCTCGATTCGGTGGCACGTGAGCCGTCGAAGCCCACCGCCAAGGCGGATCATCGTCGACGGCCGTTCGTTGCAGAGGCGAAGCAATTCCTCTTCCGCCGCCATGATGGCGTTCTCTGCGGCATCGAAATCCTTCACGTCGAGCACCTGAACCTGAGCCAGCATCACGGGTGGGTCGTTCGACGAACGGAAGCCCCCCGTATCGCGGCACCGTTTGGCCATGTTCGACGCTGCAGCCACCACACTCGATTCCTCGATGGCGAACGGGATGAGGTACTGATCGCCATCGATGAGGAAGTTCGTCGCCACCCCGAGCGGTAGGGTGAATCGACCGATGACGTTCTCGATCATGCGGTCCGCTGCCTCTTCCGACAAGGCCGCAGCATCCGCGAAGGCGTTCACGGCCTCGTCGCTCAGGTCACAGACCTCGCGGAGGGCTTCGCGTCGCTCCTCGACGCTCAGGCGGTAGAGGCCTGCCAGACGGCTTGAGCGTACGGGCATGGTGGAAGGGAGGGGGTCGTGGCATTGAATCCACCGGGGCGATTAACGGGTTGCTAACGCGTTAGGCATGCGTTGGCTGAGCGTTAGGTGGCGTTATTCCGGGGCCGATTCAAGCCTCCCGCGCTGCGTTCAACGGGTGTTAACGCGACGAAGGTGCTCCTCTGCTCGATGAAGGATGAAATACCCCGTCGCGGTTGGCCGCGGTCATGGTCGAGCCAAACGGGTTTCCTTCGTTGCCGTCCAACCCGTTCGACCAAAGTCCGCTTGAGGGAGAGGACAGGGACTTGCTCGTTGGTCGAAGCGAGGCCGTAGAAGCGCTCCATTGGGAACTCAAGGAAGCAAGTGGATTCTCCATGGTGCTCTTGACGGGGCCACCAGGGTCCGGTCGTACTTCGCTCATGCGCGTGCTCGCTGCTGGAGTTCGCCGTTCCACCCACATCGTGAGCGTGGATCAAGGTCCCGGCGAAGTGACCAACCTCATCCATCAAATTCACCAGGCCTTCGTCAAGGGCGAGGCTCCAGCAACGGTTGACGAAGCCATGGGTCAGATCAAGGCGACCCTTCGACGCGACACGAGCCCGGCCCTCGTGGTGCTTGATTTGCCATCGTTGGATGGCGCACGCCTGCCGACCTTGCTCAGTGCAGCCATGCCGTACCTTGAGCGTCTCCCTGCGGTCTTCGTTGTCGTCACAACGCCCGCACACGCTGCGAGGTTTGGCGACGTGCAGTCCAAATTCAACAGGGAAATCCCGCTTGGCGATCTTTCCACGTCCTCCATTTCGGACTTGATCGATGCTCGCGTGCGTCGTCTGTCGCCCTCGGGGTGGCGGCCGCACGCCAGTTGGATTGAGGCCAGCCTTGGGCACGTACCCCCCCAGCCCCGTGACATCGTGGCGCACCTTCGCAAGGCCTTCGATGCCCATCGTCGTGGGTCGAGAAACGCAGGAGGCGCTCCCGCTGCCCCGTCCGTCGTGGGCGCGGAGGCCAACGGAGGCACGTATTTCGAAACGGTTGAGGCGCAAGCCCTCGACTTTGACATGTCCATGTTGGACGGGGACCGGGAGCGTGATGC
>JALRLN010000300.1 GCA_023254445.1 Candidatus Poseidoniaceae archaeon
GGACTGCGGTGGGGGCAGGGCGGACCTGTGCGAGCCGCTGTTGGCAGACCTCGCGCCCTGTTGCTCGTGAGGACGCCATGGACATCGTAATCTATCACAACCCCGCGTGCGGGACGTCTCGCAACGCCTTGGAGCTGATCCGGCACGTCGGGATCGAGCCTCACGTAATCGAGTATCTGAAGACGCCGCCGTCGCGCGCCATGGTCGCTTGGCTGGCCGGGCGGACCGGCGCGCCGCTGCGTGACCTGCTGCGGGAGAAGGGCACGCCCTTCGCCGAGCTGGGTCTCGAGAACCCCGACCGGACGGATGAGCAACTGCTCGATGCGATCGAGGCCCATCCGATCCTGCTCAACCGTCCGATCGTCGTCGGTCCCCTGGGGGTTCGTCTCTGCCGCCCGTCGGAGGCCGTGCTGGACCTGCTGCCGGTCGAGAACCTGAAGCCCTTCACCAAGGAAGACGGAGAGGTCGTCATCGACGCCGACGGCCGGCGGGTGGGACGATGACCGAAGCGCCCGCCAGGTCGCCACGCCGCCTGTCGTTCCTTGATCGCTGGCTGACGGTGTGGATTTTCGCCGCCATGGCCGTCGGCGTTCTGCTCGGAACCATGGTGCCGGGCCTGCCCGCCTGGGTCGACAGCCTCTCGGTCGGTACCACCAACATCCCGATCGCCATCGGCCTGATCCTGATGATGTACCCGCCGCTGGCCAAGGTCCGCTATGAGGCCTTGCCGCGCGTGTTCGCCGACAAGCGGGTCCTCGCGCTGTCGCTGGTCCAGAACTGGATTCTGGGTCCGGTGCTGATGTTCGCTCTAGCGGCGATCTTCCTGCGCGATCAGCCGGAATATATGACCGGCGTGATCCTGATCGGCTTGGCGCGCTGTATCGCCATGGTGCTGGTCTGGAACCAGTTGGCCCGAGGCGACAACCA
>JALRLN010000301.1 GCA_023254445.1 Candidatus Poseidoniaceae archaeon
GCGGTGCGGACCGAGTGGCCCGACTTGTACACCTTGGTGATGGTCCCACCAACGTTCGACTCGCGGTACAGCTTGACGGTCGCCAGACCGCCGTACCAGACCTTGGACGAGGACGAAACGTCCACGGCGCAGTTGTCCACGCCAGCCGTGGCCTGCGCAGCACCGTTGGCGTCCGCGCAATCGAGGGCGCCGTTGCCGTCGTCGTAGGAGGTCTCGATCATCACGATCTCGCCACCCGAGGTCGCCGCAGCCACGTAGTTGGTCGAGCCGTCGATGTTGCTCGAGTCGATGGCGACGGCGGACAAGGTGATGTGCGTGTTGTACGCGTACACCGCGTCCTCGTTGCTGTCCGTGTGGCTGATGCTCGAGCCGCCTTCCATCACGATGGTGTTCGCGGCGGAGGTGGTGAAGCTGTACAGATGGGAGATGTCCGCGTTCTTGAGGAAGATGGTCCAGCCACCACCACGAACCTCAAGGTAGCCGATGTCCAGGTTCTCCCAGATCACGGCGTCGCTGTAGGACGTGGTTCCCGAGATGTCAACGTCGCCCGCAGTGATGTCGGAGAAGGTGCCGAAGTGGACACGGTTGATGTCCATGTCACCTGCGTCAACGTTCATCATCACCGCGTTGTCGCCCGCAGGTCCTGCGGTGGACACGCCGGTGCCGCCGGGACGGAAGGTGATGTCGTTGCTGCCGAGGTCAACGTCCTCCATGTGGATGGACTCGATCACGTCGAAGTAGGACCCGGCACCGTAGTCGGGGACGGTCACGTTGTACATGTAGACCGAGGAGCCGGTCTGACCGCCGTTCCTCCACGGGGTGTGGTCGATTGCCTCACCGGCGTAGCCCGTCGTGCCCGTGTTGGTCACGGTCACGTTGCTGAGGTGGAGGTCTTCGAGGTCCACGGAGATGAAGTGGCCGTA
>JALRLN010000302.1 GCA_023254445.1 Candidatus Poseidoniaceae archaeon
AACCGACACCCATCGTCGTCGAGGAGGTGATGGGGTAGGCGCAGGAGCCCTCGGTGATGTTCGTTTCAACGTGCACGATGTTGCCCGCACCGTCGGTGATGGCAGGGATTCCTGGGAAGCGGACGGTCATCGGAACACCACGTGCCCCTCGGGGCGACCAACCCTCCGATTGCGCCGTTTTAGGGGTTTGCCGCAGGCACGAGGATGCGCCATGCGCCACCGCCGTTCATCCACGGTGCTTCCCCGGTATCGGCCTCGACCCAGCCCTCGAGGGTCACGTCGAGGTCGGGTGCGACCACGATGACCGCAACGCTGGACAGATCACCGCGGTTGGGCAGCACGGTGCCGTTGAGCAGCTCGTCCTCCCATCCCGCATCGGGCGCCCGCCAATGACCGATGAGACCGTCCGGGCCTTGCTCGGAAAGAACGGGATGCATGGTGTACAGCCAGTGCACCGCAAGGGCCGGGTCGTGAATCAGCAGGAGGTCATCGCCCTCCTCAAGGTGCGCAAGCGCCGCCTCGGCCGCATCGTCGGTCCACAGTGTCTGACCGTGTGCAGCGGCGAGCAGCGCCAGTGGAAGCACGACCACAAAGGCGCGCTGCAAGCGTTCAGTGGGAAGCGGAGCCTCGCCCTGAAGATGCACGATCAGCCACACCGCAGCAGGTAGCAGCACCATGCCGTGCCTTCCGTTGTTGCCAAGCACGACCATCGTCTTCCACCAAGCAAGGTCCCACGCTTGGCCCTCAACGGCCCACAAGGCCGCGACGTAAGCCGATAACAGGCCGACAAGGAAGCCGCATACCACGAGCAGTTCCATGACGCCCTCGGCCTTGTTGAAGGCCATGGCTTCCTTCCCGAGGAAAGCCCAGAGCCCAGCGCCCACCAG
>JALRLN010000303.1 GCA_023254445.1 Candidatus Poseidoniaceae archaeon
TTCGTTCGCCCCTGCTGCTTCATGAGCCGGGTGGACGTGGCCATGCCGTGGAGGAACGCCCTGCGCGGTTGCTCAACCCCGTGCTGCTCGTGGGCTGTGCCGTGATCTTGGTCGGTTTTTCCATCCGCGCCAGTTTTGGGGTCTTCCAGATCCCCATCGCGGAAGAGTTTGGGTGGGCCCGTGTGGACTTCAGCCTCGCCATTGCGGTGCAGAACCTTGCATGGGGCGTGGGGCAACCCATCTTCGGCGCCATTGCAGAACGCATTGGGGACCGCAAGGCCATCGTGATGGGAGCGGTGCTCTATGCGGTTGGCCTGGTGTTGTCCGCCGGGGCCACCACCCCGCTGGAACATCAGGTGTACGAGGTGCTGGTTGGCTTCGGCATCGCCGGCACTGGCTTTGGTGTGATCCTCGCCGTCGTTGGTCGTGCCGCAAGCGACGAACACCGCTCGATGGCCTTGGCCATCGCGACTGCTTCCGGTTCGCTTGGTCAGGTCGTGGGTCCTCCCGTGGCCGAGGCCTTGCTCAGGCAGATGGCATGGTCCTCGGTGTTCCTCGTCTTTGCCGGGGCGATCCTGGCCGTCCTTGTGCTGCTCCCGCTGATGAAGGCCCCAGAACTCGCGTCCAAGGAGGGCCTGCAGGCGTCGCTTCAGGACGTGCTCGGACGGGCCTTCCACGACCGCAACTTCCTGCTCATCTTCGTCGGGTTCTTTTCCTGCGGCTATCAGTTGGCCTTCATCACGGCGCACTACCCTGCGCTCATCACCGAGATGAGCGCGTCCATCGACCCGGGTGGCTGGCTCGCGTCGATCGGCGTCACCACCACGGCCGCGTTGGGGGCGCTGTCCCTGTCCATCATCGGCCTCGCCAACATCGCAGGGA
>JALRLN010000304.1 GCA_023254445.1 Candidatus Poseidoniaceae archaeon
TCGATGGTCGTGGGCGTGCAGGTCATGGAGGCTTCCGCCGAGCTTCGGGAAGCGTCGTTGGGCCAGTGGTCGGGCTGGTAGGCGCCGAGGCTGGCGTTGTCGCCGTAGCCGTCACCGTCGCTGTCCATGTGTTGTGAACGCTGTTGGGGGAAGGCATCCACGCTGTCGGCCCAACCGTCCCCGTCCATGTCGGGACATCCCGTCGTACCCCCGTTGGTGGAGGTGCCGCTTTCAGCGGGGCAGTCGTCGCCGTCGGTTCCGCTGGCTTCGTCGCCAAAGCCATCCCCGTCACTATCGAACCACTGGCTGGCGTCGCCAGGCCACAAATCCGTGTTGTCGCTGGCGCCGTCGCCATCATCGTCGCTGCAACCGAATTCACCCAGCGTCGAGGTGCCCGATTCGTTGGGGCACGCATCGGGTTGGGTGCCGTTGGGGTTGTCTCCGAAGCCGTCCCCGTCGCCGTCGGCCCATTGACTGGCGTCTTGAGCGAAGGCATCGTTGGCGTCGGACGTACCGTCGCCGTCGTTGTCCAAACAGCCAAATTGGTCAACCGTGGAAGTTCCCGCCTCGCTCGGACATGCATCAGGCTGGTTGCCCGTGACGTTGTCACCGTAGCCGTCGCCGTCCTCATCGCTGATTTGGGTAGGGTCAAGCGGGAAGGCGTCGGCCCCGTCGCTGACGTTCCAACCGCTGTCATTGCCAAGCGGTGGCGTCATGTCCGAGACGCCGTCCCCGTCGGTGTCCACGCAACCGACTCGGTCGGCGGTTGAATTCCCGCCAGTGAACGGACACGCATCTTCGGCGTCATCGTAGCCGTCATTATCGCTGTCGATCCATCGCGTCGGGTCGTCCGGGAACGCGTCCGAGGCGTT
>JALRLN010000305.1 GCA_023254445.1 Candidatus Poseidoniaceae archaeon
AAAACAGGCTTTCAACACACGTTCAACCTTGGGCGCACTCCAATCCAGCAGCAGAAACTGGATCGAGGAGCCCACGTAAAATTCGTCCTCTGGGCGTTCGACCACTGTCAATCCCGGTGTGCCGCGCAAACCCTGTTCAACGGCAGAATACCGTTCGTTCCAGCGTTCAATCTGCTGATCCAATGTTTTCAACTGTGGACGCAAAATCGCGGCCCGCAGATGATCCATCCGACCTGAGACATTGGGGGTTTCATAACGAATGGTTTCAAAATACGCAGGATCAGGTGCAGCAGGATGCTTCCCATATAACATATAAGACCCCGACAGCATCACCGCGCGTGCCGCGATTTCGGGATCATCCGTCACCAGCAATCCACCCTCGCCCGAATTCATGTGTTTATAGGTTTGCGTGGAATAACATCCAATGACGCCATCGCAGCCTGATGGTCGGCCTTTCCATTTTGCGCCCATCGTATGCGCGCAATCTTCGATCACCTTGATCCCATGCAAATCACAAATCGCCAACAACGCATCCATATCGCACAGGTGTCCCCGCATATGGCTTAGCATCAAAACACTGGCCTGATCCGCCTTGGCACGCAAATCCTCTAGGTCGATCGTCAGGTTTTCGGTCACATCAACAAAAAGAGGATCTGCCCCAACCGCCGCGATTGCGCCTGGCACAGGGGCCAGCGTAAAGGCGTTTGTCAAAACACGATCCCCATATCCAATCCCCAACGCCCGAAGCGCCGTTGCCATGGCATACCCACCCGAGGCCACCGCAAGGCAATAGCGCGCGCCAACATAGCGCGCGAATTCCAATTCCAATTCGCAAACTTCACCAACTTCATCTGGCAACACGTTATAGCGG
>JALRLN010000306.1 GCA_023254445.1 Candidatus Poseidoniaceae archaeon
TCGTCTGGGAAGGCGTCGTCCACGTCGGCGTAGCCGTCCACGTCACGGTCCGGGCAGCCGTAGCGGCCCATCTTGTTCGAACGGCCAAACTCGTTCACGCAGTCGTCGCCGCCGTTCACCGCGGAATTGTCACCAAAGCCATCGCCGTCGGTGTCGTTCCACTGGAAGGGGTTCTCCGGGAAGGCGTCCACGGGGTCGGTGTAGCCGTCGCTGTCCGTGTCGGGGCAGCCGCGGCTGATGGGCGCGTTCGAGTTGCCGGCCGACAGCGGGCAGACGTCGCCGGCCTCCGACATTCCGTCGCCGTCCTCGTCAATGAGGTTGTCACCGAAGCCGTCGCCGTCCGTGTCCTCCCACTGCAGCGCATCGTAGGGGAAGCGGTCGCCGTTCGTGCCGCTCGGGTTGTCCCCGTAGCCGTCGCCGTCCGTGTCCGCCCACTGCGTCGAATCGTTGGGGTAGAGGTCCGGGTTGGAGCCGTTCGGGTTGTCGCCACGGTTGTCGCCGTCCGCATCGGCCCACTGCGTGGCATCGTCGGGGAAGGGGTCGCCCACGTTCCGCGCAGCCGTAGACGTCGAGGGTGGAGGTGCCGCCCTGGTTCGGGCAGTGGTCGGGCGTCGTGCCTGATTCGTTGTCGCCGTAGCCGTCGCCGTCCGAATCGCACCACTGCGTAGCATCAGCAGGGAAGGCGTCGGCCTGATCGCACTCGGGGCTGGCCGTCCAGTCCACGGTGGGGTCGGACCAGCCGTCGCCGTCGCTGTCGGGGCAGCCAAGGCGGTCCCAGATCGAGTTGCCCTGAACCTCAGGGCAGCCGTCGGCGGCCGCTGAGTTCGGGTTGTCGCCGAAGCCGTC
>JALRLN010000307.1 GCA_023254445.1 Candidatus Poseidoniaceae archaeon
CTGCTCGACCACGAATATGAGCTGACCAGGAGCCCGGCCGGCGCCAATCAGTGGCACCCGGTCGGAGATCCTGAGGAGACGCTTGCCCCGGCCGCGCACACGCCGGGCAAGAAGGTCCCGACGATGATGACCACCGCCGACATGGCGATGATCCGTGACCCCGCCTACCGTGAGGTCTCCAAGCGCTTCCACGAGAACCCGGACCAGTTCGCCGACGCCTTCGCCCGTGCATGGTTCAAGCTCCTCCACCGCGACATGGGACCCAAGGTGCGCTACCTCGGCCCCGAAGTCCCCGACGAGGACCTGATCTGGCAAGACCCCGTCCCCGCGGGCCCGACCGGCTACGACGTCGGCGCGCTCAAGGCGGCCATCAAGGGCAGCGGACTCTCCGTGACCGAGATGGTCGAGACGGCCTGGGCCAGCGCCTCCACCTTCCGTGGCTCGGACATGCGCGGCGGTGCCAACGGTGCTCGCATCCGTTTGGCCCCGCAGAAGGACTGGGAAGGCAACAAGCCGGCCCAACTCGCGAAGGTCCTCGGCGTCCTCGGCCCCTTGGCCGAAGCCCACGGCGCCAGCCTCGCCGACACCATCGTCCTCGCCGGTGGCGTGGGCATTGAGATGGCGTCCGGCATGGACGTCCCCTTCAGCCCCGGCCGCGGTGACGCGACCGAAGCGATGACCGACGCGGCCTCCTTTGAGCCGCTCGAGCCCGTCGCCGACGGCTTCCGCAATTACCTGCAGACCAACTTCACGGTCAGCCCTGAAGAGATGATGATCGACAAGGCCCAACTCCTTGGCCTCTCCGCGCCTGAGATGACCGTGATGGTTGCCGGCCTCCGCTCGCTC
>JALRLN010000308.1 GCA_023254445.1 Candidatus Poseidoniaceae archaeon
GAATATTTGCGTATTTGCGGTTGGAATGTTGCATGGCTAGGAAACCAAAGTGGTATGGAATATCGCTTAGTGAAGTCCTGCGATTTTCCTTTTGAGTCGGTAGATTTTGGTGGTTTGCGTGGCAAAGGTTTTAAAGCCAAATTGTTGCTTCCTGTCAATTTGCTACGTGCATGCTTTCATGGCCAGGGACGACCGTTCGTCATGGAGATCAAAGAGCCCAAGAAACGGGCCTTCAGCGCCGCCAAGTTGACCGAAATGATCAATGAACAGGCGGCGGGTTCCGTCGAGGTGTCAAGTCTTCGGCCGTCCAACCGCAAAGAAGTTGTTCGCATCAAGGACACGCCAGCTGAAAAGTCGTACACCATTCGCTTCACGCTGGAGCCCATGAATGCTGCAGAATTGGCCGTGCTCACCGCTCCGGTGGACCTCACCGACGGCGGTGGGAAAGGTCGCAACAAGAAGCGGCGCCGCCAACGACGGGGTGACGATGCCTCCGACCGAACCAAGCCGCTGGATGCCCCCATCGAAACCCCTGCCACGCGCCCCAGCGACGAGGCAATGGCGCAGATGAAGAAAGCCGAATTGGTGGCGCTGTGTGAAGAACACGGTTTGACCAAAACCGGGACCAAACCGGTGCTGATCGAACGGTTGCAAGAAGCCCTTCCACCGGCCCCCGAGGTGTTTGATTTGCCCAGCGACGAGGTGATCGTTCAGGTGATCGAGGGGTTGAAAGGCCTCAAATTGGCCCAGCGCACGCCCGAGCGCGTGGGCAGCAGCCGTCCCGGCGCGCGCAGCGTCCGCCAGTCGCCGCTCGCGTCGAGCTCCCGCGCCGCGGCCTCGCG
>JALRLN010000309.1 GCA_023254445.1 Candidatus Poseidoniaceae archaeon
CCTCGCCTTCAACCTCAGCCCCTCCGAGGGCGTGCGCGGTACGCAGTCGTGGACGGGCGAGGACGGCTACCGCGTCGTCGTGGTCTCCGGTTCGGGCACGGCCGCGATGGAGATGGTCATGGCGAACCGCTTCCGCCGCGGCGACCGCGTGCTCGTGCCGACGAACGGCAAGTTCGGCGAGCGCGTCGCCGAGATGGGCGCGCAGTTCTGCACCGTCAAGCACCTGCGCTACGACTGGGGGCGCTCCTTCGACATGTACGAGATCGAAGAAGAACTCGCCAAGGGCTGCTACGAAGGCCTCGCCATCTGCCACAACGAGACGAGCGCGGCCATCACGCAAGACGCGCCGGCCCTCGCCGAGATCTGCGAGCGCCACGGCGTGGCCTTCATCCTCGACGGCATCACTTCTGTGGGAGGCCTGCCGGTCCACCCCGAGGCCTGGAAGGCCGAGGCGGTCGTGGTCGGCGCCCAGAAGTGCACGGCCGGGCCCTCGGGCATCGCGGCCATCGCGGTCTCGGAGCACTTCGTCGACCGCGTCAAGGCCATCCGGCAGCAGGGCGACAGCAACCCCGTCTACTACCTCGACCTCGTGGCGGCGCTCAAGAAGGGCGACGACGACCAGACGCCCTGGACCCCCGCGATCAACCTCGCCATGGGCTGGAGCGCGGCCCTGCAGGTGCTGCGCGAGGAAGGGCTCGAGGCACGCTGGGCGCGCTGCGCGCACCTCGCCGACGGCGTGCGGCGCCTGTTCACCGAAGCGGGCTTCCAGTTGCTGGCCGATGCAGGGCAGCGCTCCGACACGGTGACCGGCATCATGTACCCTGAAGGCGTTGACG
>JALRLN010000030.1:0-3448 GCA_023254445.1 Candidatus Poseidoniaceae archaeon
GGCCCGCGGTCAGGATTGTCGATGTTGTCTTGGTACATCTGCATCGGGAGGATGCCTCCGGTGGTGACGTGGTTGCCGTCCGCATCGAGCACCTCCACCGTCGGAAGTGCTTCTCCGACGACGTCCATCACCTCGGCCAGCAGGCGGTATTCGCCCGCCACCAAGGACGGCGAGATGTACGGATTTCCGGTCTCGTCAAGCAAGGCGAACAGCACCTCGGGAGCGCGCGTGTCTTCGTGGACCTGCTTCGAGTTGTCACCTTCGAACACGTCAGGGTTCAGGTTGCCCCATTCGTCCTCGATGACCACGGCATAGTGGACCTCGCGGTCGAGGTCTTCTTCGATTGATACGCTCGCGACCAGGGTCTTGCTGCCGTTGTTTGGCACGCCAATCGGGCCCATGAGGTGCTCCCATCCGTCGGCGAGCACGTCCGAAACGGCGTCGTCTGCGAAAGGATCGCCGGTGTGGCGGTAGAGGTGGTACTGTTCGTTGTTCTCCGCCTCGTCGTTCTGCCAGGTGACCTGCGATTCAAGCAGGTCACCACGGACCACGACGTCGTTGATGTCGGGCGAACGTGGCGGGAGCGTGTCCTCGACAATCGGCCCAAACCAGTTGAGGGAGTCGCCGTTCTCGTCGTCGTAGGCACCGGTCAGCATCATGCTGCCCGTTTGGGTGCCGTAGAGGGCTTCCGTCGTGACGAAGTAGAACGCGTTCTCACGCTCCATACCCTCTGGAAGCACCACATCAAAGAATTCGACACCGTCGTTGGCGTACCCCATCCACGTGACGCTTTGGTTCTCGACCCACATGGCCGGCGTCACGTAGAAGGTCGAATACCAGATGTGGTAGCGTTCACCCTCGACACCGAGTTGGTCAAGCCAGGTCACGCGGGTGATTCCGTCGCCCATGAATTCAGCATGGACGTTGGTTGGAACCTTGAGCCATGGGGACCAGGCATCTTCGGCCACCGGTCCAGCACAATTCGAATTGACGGCGTTGGACACGGTGTGGTCGAAGGCCCCGTTGCGGTCGACGGCGACAACGCAGTAGTAACTCTCCGACCAGTGGCCATGCTCGTGGTTGACGACAAAGGACTCGGCGCCTTCCTGTTGCGTGCCGACGTAGCGGACGCCATTGTCGTAAATGCTTGAGAACGGCGTGCCAGACGTGTAAATCTGGTAGGACTCTCCCGTTTCTCCCGGGACGTCAATCCACGAGACGGTGGTGTTGGAAGTTCCCATCCCGCTCAGCCCTCCGAACACCGCGAGCGTGCCTGTGGGTCGGTCTGGAGGGGTGTTGTCTTCCTCGACGGGCGAGGTGAGCGAGTTCGCCGTGAGGAAGCGGTAATCGATGTACGCCTGCCCCATGCCAAGCCAATTCGGCAGGAAGTACGTCACCGCGTAGTACGCATCACGGTCGGTGTCCGCTGAGATGGTCAGCACCATGTCGCTTGCGTTCGAAGAGAGGTTCCCGATCTGCACGGCTGCCCCGGACTGGAGCATGGTGTTCATGGTGGCCCTCGTCATGGGGGTGCCAATCGAACGGTAGACGAGAAGGCGAGCCGCGCCTGGAATCACCTCTCCACCGGGCAACGAGGTGAAGGGAACCCACGACAAGGTCGTTGTCGACGAGGTTGAGGAAAAATCACCCCTGATGTTGTACGGCGTCATTTTGTCCTGCGTGAGTTCCTGAACACCGATCGACGTGACGGAGTCACCCGCAGAGAACGTGGAGTAGTTGACGTTCGCAACCTCTGTGACAATCGTGTAGTTGAACGTCCCGTTGGTGCCGGGAGGGACGGGATAGGAGACCGAGTGGCCGGTGTGGCTACCGCTTGGCGATTGCCGGCAGTTCAGGTAGGCCGTCGACCCTTGCCCGAGCCAGTAACTGTCGTCGCATGCACGCACGGTGGCGATGAGCGTGGCGCTGTCCAAGGTGCTCGCGTCGAGGACGCCCTCGTACCTGTACACGTGGTACACCGCAGTGGTGAGGTTGACAAGGTTGGAATCGAACATCTGGACGTTCTCCCACGTCAACGTCGTCACTTCGGACTGTGTATCGAAGGTAACCTGGAGGTTTTTTGCCTCCAAAAAGTCAACTTCGGGAATGGTGGCTGCTGCAGGAGACACCAGAGCGAGTGCACTGGAGCACAGCAGGAGAAGAACCAGGCTGACGGCGCGTCCGGGTCGTGCCTTTGCTTGCATGTCGCCACCCAACACCTTGTGGTCGCCTTGGCCGGTTAAGAGGCCTTCTCCGCCGAGGCCCGGCGCCGGCACGGCTTCAGAGCGCTCACGCACCGTCGCCGGCCTGTGGGAGCGGGTCCTCGGCGTCCAGGGCTCGGACGTCTCGACCTGCCTGACGGAAACGCACGAGGAAGGTCCAGATCCCACCAAACATGCTGACGAGCACCATGGCGCTCAAGGGGGTGATGGGGATCGAATCGAGGGGGGCTGGGGCGGTGCCAAAAACCGCGTTGCCGCTCGGGATCAACGCAGCGGTGAGCAGCACAGCCAGAAGGGTCAGCACCATCCGGTCGGCCCTGCTGAAGCCGCGGTAATTCCTCGCACCCGTCACCGCCTGCGCTTGGGTGCCCATGTAGGAGCCCATGAGCGTGAACCACGCCGCCAGCCATCCGAAGGCGGCATCCCCGCAGAAGGCGGCGTTGTACGCCAAGGCAAGCACCCATGCCGTGTCGAGCAAGCGATCGATGGTGTGGTCGAGCATGTCGCCCCAGCGGCTGACGGAGCCCCGAGACCTGGCCATCGCACCGTCCAAACCATCGATGAGCATCGCGAGAAACATGAGCAAGGCCCCGCCGACCAAGCGAAGGGCCCCCGAGGCGTCATTGGTCGCGGTGGCGATCAGCCATGCCGCTGCAAGACCCACAGGCAGGGCCGCCCATGTCATGGCGTCGACCGAGACCCATGAGAGGCGCCGAAGGAGGGGAGGAAGCAGCCCTTCCCAGCGGCTGCGCAACTGTTCGAGCGCCATGCACGCGGGCGGGTCGCCGCACCCATGAGCGCATCGGTTGAGAGAAACGGCAGCGGAGCGGTTTGCGCCGGAATCAGCCAAGCCAATCGATGGAGGCTGGACCTCGGTCGGGGCAGCCGTCCATCCTCCATGCCATGACCTCGTTCACAAGGTCCTCAACCGAACGAACGGTGGTGTCCAGTTCCAACATCGGGCGGCCTTCATCGGCATCGAGCAGTTCGGCAACCACCCCGCCAAGGCGTTCCCATTCGACGTTTGCGGCCACTTTTTCAGGTGCGTAACCACGGTGCCGGAGCCGGTCGGCCACCACGTTCGGGTGACAGCGGAGCACGACCACGGCATCTAGGCCAAGCAAGTGGCTGAGGTGACCGTCCACCACGAGGTCCGACGGCCACGCTTCTCGGTGGGCGCGAAGGGCGGCGACGTCCACAGGGCGTGCCCCGTCCACCTCAACGGC
>JALRLN010000030.1:3458-13219 GCA_023254445.1 Candidatus Poseidoniaceae archaeon
GCAGGTCAGCAAGGTCGTGCACGCTGCGCACCTCAACGTGCTCAGGAAGGTGTGAAGCAAGGTGGGTCTTCCCTGTCCCGGGTGCCCCCGACAGGGCGATGCGCATGCGGTGGCCACCGAACCTTGACGGAAAACTTCGCCGGAGGCCTCAGTTCACGAATTCGATGTTGCGGTTCTTCAGGGCCTTGAGTTGCTGGGCCTCGCTTGAACCGTGGATCTGGTCGGACTTGACCCCCGTCAACACCAACATCACGCGGATCTCATCGCCCAACGAATCGTCGATGGCTGCTCCCCAAATGATGCGGGCGGTTGGCGCCACGCGCTTCTGAATCAAGTCCGCACAGCGTTCTGCTTCACCCAAGGTGAGGTCTGGGCCACCAACCACATTGATGAGCGCACCTCGGGCGTCGGTGACGTCGAGTTCGAGCAGCGGTGAATGGAGGGCTTCGTTCGTCGCCGCCTCTGCACGTCCGGTTCCGCTGGCAGACCCAAGCCCAATCATCGCCACCCCATGGCCCGATTGCACCACGGCCCGAAGGTCCTCGAAGTCAAGGTTGACCATGCCGTCGATGGTCAACAGTTCGGTCACGCCGATGATGGAACGCATGAGAAGTTCATCGCCAACGCGGAACGCGAGGGCCAACGGCAGGTCGCGGACGTCTTCAATCTCAAGCAGGCGTTCGTTGGGAATGACAATGATCGTATCGCAGAATTCCCGCAGCCGTTCAAGCCCCCATTCAGCGTTCTGTTGACGCAGTTTGCCCTCGGAGTTGAACGGGTAGGTCACCACAGCAATGGTGAGCGCACCTTGCTGCTTCGCGAGCCGCGCGATGTGGCCCGCTGCCCCCGTTCCGGAGCCGCCACCCATCCCCGCGGTGATGATCGCCAATTGGGTGTCGGATGTGATTTGCTTGAGACCAAGTTCCGATTCGAGCGCTGCAGCCTCCCCCTTGGTTGGGTCGCCGCCAGCGCCTCGCCCTCGAGCGGTTCGTCCAATGAGGATCTTCCGTTCAAGCGGGGACATCAACAGGGCCTGAGCGTCCGTGTTGATGGCGTACCCTGTCACGTAGGTGTTGTCGAACAAGCCCTCCTCATGCAGCCGGTTCACCGCATTGCAGCCAGCACCGCCCACACCGTACACGCCGATGCGGGGTTGGAGCGACTCCAGCAGGTGCTTGAGCTCCTCGTCCGTTGCGTGGCCTTCGCCCGTCGGGGCGGCCGTCGGGACGGCTGCCTGCTCTTCCTCCGTGAGTTCAAGCACACGTTCGATGAGGTGACGCATCGGTGTGATGCCCTTCCATGCAGGCTTGAAGGTGCCGCCCGCGGGGCGGTGTCCTCCCTCGGTTCATGGAGGTCAACAACGACGCCGACTCAGTCCCGCAGGCCCTCTTCGGTGACCTGGTAGATGCACTCACCGTCCGGCAGGTTGGGCGAGTCCACCAAGCGTGCGATCCGGCGACCGCCCTTGGCCTTGCGAAGGTAGAGGCGGAAGGTGCTGGCGTGAGCGAGGACGTGGCCACCGACGGGCTTGGTCGGGTCGCCCCACATCGCATCGGGCTTCGAATGGACCTGGTTCGTCACGAGGACGAGGGCGTTGTTGATGTCCGCCGTCTGCTTCAGTTCCTTCAGGTGGCGGTTCAGCTTCTGCTGGCGTTCGGCCAGCATGCCACGACCAACGTATTCCGCACGGAAGTGGCTGGTGAGGGAATCGACGATGATCAGCTTGACGTTCAGGCCACGGCTGAGGCGCTTGATTTCGTCAACGAGCAACATTTGGTGGGCCGAGTTGTAGGCTCGAGCGACGTGAATTCGACCGAGCACCGCTTCGGGCTCAAGGCCCAAGCCCCGGGCCATCTGCGTGATGCGCTCAGGTCGGAACGTGTCTTCGGTGTCGATGTAGAACACGTCACCGTCCAAGCCACCTTCCTCGATGGGAAGGGTGCAGTTCACGGCAAGCTGGTGGCCAATCTGGGTTTTCCCAGAACCGAATTCACCGTACACCTCGACCAAGGCCTGGGTTTCGAAACCGCCGCCCAGGAGGTCGTCGATCGACTGCACCTTGGCGGAGAGCTTGAGCACCTCTCGGCGGCGGTCCAAGAGGGCCGCACCCGACACGAAGCCACCGATGTTGGCCATCTTCTTCGCACCCGCGATGATCTTGCCGGCCACCGCTTCACCAAGTTCGGCCTGCTCAGCGAGTTCGGAGGGGGACATCACCGCGATGGCGAGGAGGTCGTCGAAGCCTGCCTCACGCAACTTCTCCGCGGTGGCGGGACCGACGCCAGGAAGGTCCTCGATGGCGATCTCCGGTTCTTCAGGCTCCATGAGCACCGCCTCGTCGGCGACCCCATCATCCTTCGTCTTGCTGCTGCTTGCCTGTTTCTTGGTTGTCGATGCCATTTCTGCACGCTCCTGAACCCGACGGGTTGGCGTCCACCTATGAAGAACCCATGGACCCCATCATGGCGGCGAAGGGTGCTGCAGCGCTTGCACGTGTTCGACGTTCACGTTCCATTCACTTTCAGTTCACATTGCGTCCATTCAGGAACTGATGCACGACAGCCACAACGGCTGCCCGTCGAGCGTGCACCTGACATCACCTTGCTTTGATGGCGGTGGGTTGAAAGGGTGGGGGCTCGGCCTTGGGAGCAGCGAGGTGGGGTAGTCTGGATATCCCGTCGGGCTCATAACCCGGAGATCGATGGTTCAAATCCATCCCTCGCTACCACCCTTCAGCCGTATTCGTGGTAATCCACCACCGGCTGAAGCGATTCAATCGCGGCTTGCAAACGGGCCGAGGCTGCGGCTTCGGCGTCGACGATGGCTCGATGCTGTTGCGCAAGATCCTCACGAAGCGGTCCACCCCCACACCGGTCGAGGGCGGCCATCAGCCGTTCCGCTTCGACCGCTTGGTCCTCTGCCGTGGGGGGGACTACAACCGCCCCTTCAGCGCCCTGCACCACCGGTCCGGCCGCGGTCGCGATGCGGGTCAGCATCTTCCCAAGCCCAGCAGCATCGCCCAGGGCTTCGACCGCTTCAACCGCGCCACGCAGCTGGCCAGGACGCGTTGACTCGGCCTTCGCGAGGGCGCTGCGCGCCGCGGAGGCATGGCCCAAGGCCGCACGCACGCGCATGGCGCGAAGGTGGTCCTCCGAGGCCGGTGTCAAGCGTTCGAGCAGCGAAGCATCCCCTCGTCGAACGGTGGCTTCCAAGCGCCGGCGCGCCCGGTGCAAGCGCTTGATTTCCTTGGACGCATCCTTGGCCTTGCCACGCACAAGCAACACATCGACAAGCAGCCGAAGCGCCTTGACAAGGTGAACCTGGTCGACCACCTCTGGACGGGACTTGGCACGGAGTTGGTCGATGAGGTCACGCGCCATGACCTCCGTGATCTCCTCTCGCCCGTCCGCAAGGTAGCGTTCGAGTTGCAGGATGACCTGCCCCGCGTCGCCCATTCCGAACATCGGCCTCAGGGGGAGGGAGGCGCTTGAGGGGTTCAGGCTTTCCCGCCGTTGCCTAGTGCATACCGCATCATGACGAACATGCCAACAAGGGCAAGCAAGGCGAAGCCCTCTGCTCCAAAAGTGCTGAGCGATGGAGCGGCATCTTCCGGCGTCCCGTCCGCCTCTGATCCAAGCACCAGCACCGACGTGCTGGCCCACCGGTCCCCACCGCTGGAGCCATCGCCGTTAACGTGGTTCACGTGAAGCACGACATGCACGGTCGCGGTCGAGATGTTGGGGGCCGTCCAGGACAGGTTCCAACCTTCAGACGTGGATGCTGGGCGTGTGTGCGTGACACCTCCATCAAGGACCTGTGTCCCTGACCCGTTGCCAAGCAGCAGCGTCCCCCCGTCCACAAGGAGGCGAAATCCTCCCTCCCGGTCGATGGAAGCGTCCCCGGTCAGCACCAGATCGTAGGTCTTGCCGGGGGTGTAGACCTCGGGGAGGCCTTCGAGCCGAAGGGGGAGGCCTTCGTCCTGCGCCCCGTGGCACAAACACCCCTCGTTGGCCACGTCGCCCACCCCTGCGGGAAAAGACGAGGCCCCTGGGAGCAACAGGAAGAGCGCACACGTGAGCAGGACCCGCCGGGCGACGGCGCTCATGCAGTGGCACGTGGAGGGGCGGGGTTGATACGCCTGTCGCACCGCACTTCCGGCATGGACGACGACATCGACCTCTTCGCTGAACTCGGCGTCGACCCATCACCCGCCCCTGACGCTGGAGCGGGGGATGACCTCCTCGGCCTGTTGGCTGAGCACGATGCTTCAGGTTTGTCTGCGCAGGAAGCGGACCCTCTCTCTGCGCTGATGGACGACGACGAAGAGGAGCGCGTCCCAGACCTTCCTGTTGTGCAGGCAGAGCCGATCCCACATCCAGAGCCCACCGAGCCGATGCCGGTGGTGAAGGCCGAACCGGTTCCTCCTTCGCACAGCCTGAGCGAAGCGATGCTCGGCAACATCGTGGCCCTCCTTGTGGAACGTGGGCTTGGGGTGGACCCCCGTCGACTGGGCTTGCACGAAGGTGCGAACGTCGTCGTCGACCGTGTTACTGTCGAGCGGGAAGGGGACCTCTTGATCGCCCGCGTCGACGTGCAGATCGACGGGGTTGGCATGCATCCCTTCGCAGCCGTCCAACTCACCGTCGACGGGGCCACACCGCTGGCTGCTCCTGCATCGCTGCCGGCAGCATGGCATGCGATGCACAACGCGCTCGCCACGTGCCTCGCGGACGGTGCGAAGCAATTGGACGCTGCGTTGGGTGGGGCGTGGCGGGCCTGATCATGCGCCGTTCAGGACCAGGTCCCACGTGATGGCGATGTCGTCCCTGAGCGAATTCGAAACGCTGCAGTAGGTGCTGTGGCTTTTTTCGATCAGCCGACGAACCAAGACCTCTGGCACCTCTCCGCTGACGTGGTAGGTCATGTGCAAGGACGTGAGCCTGCGAGGTGGCTCCTCACGGCGCTCAGCGATCAGATGCACCGAAGCGGACTCGAGAGGACGGCGTGCCAAGCCGCCCACGACGTCAACCAACGAACATGCACCGATGGACTGCAACAAGAGGTGCATGGGCGACGGTCCGTTCGACCAATCCATGGCGACGGTCTGCCCCTTCGCGTTCACGCCGTCCATGCCAGTATCGCCGGTCCACTGCACCGTTCCCTCCATGCTTGCCCCAGCACCTGCCCCTCCTTGAGGGTGCGCGTGCAGGGGTCGGGTGGGGCGGGGAGGGATTGAAGAAAGGGGGTCGGGTGCCCCGAGCATGAGCGAGGAACAAGGTGCACGAATTTCCCTTGAAAACGGCGTGCTGCACGTCCCCAACAGGCCGATTGTCCACTACATCGAAGGCGACGGCATCGGCGTTGACATCACGCCGGTCATGATGCGCGTCATCGATGCAGCCGTTGAGAAGGCCTACGGAGGCGAACGCGGCATTGTCTGGGACGAAGTTCTGGCAGGCGAGAAGGCCTTCAACGCAACGGGAGAATGGCTGCCAGAAGCCACGCTTGACGCCATGCGCACCGGGCTTGTCTCGATCAAAGGCCCGCTCACCACGCCCGTTGGAGGCGGCATCCGTTCGCTGAACGTCGCGCTCCGACAGAAACTCGACCTCTTCGCATGCGTGCGTCCCGTTCGCTGGTACGAGGGGACGCCGTCCCCCGTGAAGGCCCCAGAAGACGTGGACATGATCATCTTCCGGGAGAACTCGGAAGACGTGTACGCCGGCATTGAGTGGGAAGCAGGCACCGAAGGTGTGCAGAAGGTCATCGCCTTCCTTCAGAACGAGATGGGCGTTGACAAGATTCGATTCCCGGCGACCTCTGGCATCGGCATCAAGCCAATCAGCCAGGAAGGGACGGCCCGCATCGTTCGCGCAGCCATCCGCTACGCGATTGAGCAAGACCTGCCGAGCGTGACCCTCGTTCACAAGGGGAACATCATGAAATTCACAGAAGGAGGCTTCCGCGATTGGGGGTACGCCTTGGCCAAGGACGAATTCGGCGCGACGGAACTGGACGGCGGCCCTTGGTGCACGCTCACGAACCCGACGACGGGTTCCACCATCGTGATCAAGGACGTGATTGCGGATGCCATGCTGCAGCAGATCATCACGCGACCCGCGGAGTACAGCGTACTCGCGACCATGAACCTGAACGGGGACTACATCTCCGACGCCCTCGCCGCCCAGGTGGGTGGCATCGGTATCGCCCCCGGAGCGAACATCAACTACGACACCGGCATTGCCATCTTCGAAGCCACCCACGGCACGGCACCGAAGTACGCAGGCCAAGACAAGGTCAACCCAGGCAGCCTGATCCTCTCCGCCGAAATGATGCTCCGTCATATGGGCTGGAACGAAGCGGCCGACCTCGTGGTCAAGGGCATGGAAGGTGCCATCTCCGCGGGCACCGTCACGTACGACTTTGAGCGCTTGATGGACGGCGCGACGCTGCTGTCCTGCAGCGCCTTTGGCGAGGCGATGGTCGCTCACATGGCCTGAGGTGTCGCGGGTGGCTGCGTCCTTCGACAGCCGCTGGGTGAGCGTGCTGGGAAGCGGCGGTCGCCCGTGGGCTGTTCGCATCAAGGCAAAGATCGACACAGGTGCCAAACGGTGTTCCATCGACCTCGGATTGGCCGCAGCGCTTGGATTGGAGCACGTTGGAGAACGCACCGTCCGGAACGCGATGGGGCGACAGACCCGTCCGCTGTTTGCGGCCAAGGTGCGCATTGGCCGTCGGATCTACGAGGTCGAAATGACCGGAGCGGACCGCTCGACCTTGCGCTGCCCGATGCTGCTTGGCAAGGAGTTGCTTGACCGACTCGAGCCAGCGCCGTTGCGCAGCGCGCGTGACGACGGCTACCCTGTCTTTCACTGAGGTTAGGCTCGAATCCACTCGTTGAGCTGCCGCGCGCTGCGGACCGCTCCAAACCCGAGGTGTTCGATCAGGGAAGGAGCGACAAGGGAGAAATCACCGTCTCGGGTCGCGACCAGCACCGCCCCAAGGTCCTGCAAGGGCATCGAGGCCAGGTGCATGGCGAGGCACATGATGTCCAAATCTTCGGATTCGGGGTAGATGTCCATGCCGTCCAGCATGGTGCGCTTGGGGGAGCCGCGCATCCGCTTCATCGCCGAAACCTCGTCGTAGATGTCCTTGTGATCGATGAGGAAGGCTTCGAGTTGCTCGCGCCGACCGTCCGCACGGGCCTCCTCCTCGAACCGCGGCTCGTTGTCCGCCCACGTGTCGAAGGCCTTCATCACGGCGGCTTCCGCTTCTTGCACCATGTCGCCTTCCATCAGGTGCAGGACGTCATCGGGAGAAGCGACCATTTCGTGAAGGCGATGACGGAGCACATCACCGCCCTTCGCGATGGACGACAGTTCGTGCTTGACAACATCGGGGATGAACAAGCGAATCTTGCCTTCTCGCCCGAGGCGTTCGAGGTGGTGATGCATGTCTCGGCTTGCATCGATGGCGAGCCCCGCCCCAAGGTTTCGACCGGTTTCACGAATCAGCCGGTCAAGCAGCGCATCCACGAGGACGTTGGTGTCCACGAGGACCAAAGGAGGAAGCGGAAGGTGACGGAGGTGACGGCGGTCCCGAACCGGAATGTCGCCACGCTTCATCGTGAACAACGAGTGCATGGACCGCTGCAGTTGCCGTTGTTGTGTCAACCTGAAGCAGTTCGCGCCCAAGGCACGCTCGAGGTACATGAGGCCCGTGAGTGCCTGATCTTCGGCGACCCGGCTGGCGAGTTCGTACACCTCCTCAGGGGTGGGTGAGGCGTCCATCAACTGGGCGTAGCGCTGGTCAGCGTTCCGTCGATGGCGGCTCCGCTGGGCGGTAAGGTTCTGCGCTGCGCGGACGCGACCCGTGAACGGTTCGTCGGGCAGGGGGATGGCGTGGCCACGGGGGTAGGCCATCAACAGGTCCAGCACGTCTTCGTTGAACCACGTCCGTCGCCGTTCGATGACGTTGCCTTCGTCGTCCTCGTCGAGGATGACTTCGCGTTCCAGCACCGCCTGCTGGATCAATTGCGTCGCATCGTCTGTTCGCCCTTGGGACGCCAGATAGGACACCCGGAGGTACAATTGGAAGCGTTCCGTCATCGCGGTTCGCAAGGAGGCTTCGTCCTCGAGCAGGTCAATGGCGCGCTTCCACTCACCAGCGAAGGCGAAGTGAATCAAGGATTTCCTGTTCAACGCGACGCGGTGCTCGAAATCGAAGGCAAACTCGTTGTCTTCGCTGACCTCACGCTCCTGCCCTGCCTTGGCCGCGCGTCCATACTCCTGAGCAGCGCGGACGTGTTGGCCTTCCGCCGACGCCACCGTCGCCCGCGACACGATGCTCCACGGCGACGTGGGGTCGTGTTCCTGGTACCACGCGGCCAAGGCCGGCAGCGGCAAATCATGGTCGAACAGCAGGTTTCGCACGGCGTGCACCACCCGTGTCGGCACGTTGGCTTCCGCGACGAGGGCATTGACCGTGGAGGTGGTCTCCTCGCCGGCCGTTCCGTTTTGGAGGGCATGAATGGCGACGTTGAGGCGAAGGGTGGTCAGCAGCGTGCGGACAAGGCCGGCGTCCATGGCCGTGAGGTCAAGTTGAGCAGCCTCCTTTTCGAAAGCGGTGATGGCTTTGTCGTCAACACGTCCGTTTCCCTCCTCGGCGAGGGCCTTGGTGATCTGTCCAAAGGCCTTGAGGGCCGACTTCGACATCGTGAACAGGTCGGACGCCACCTGTCCACCTTCCAACAAGCGAAGCAAGTCAGGGGTGACCTCCGAAAAGGAGGCGGGGGGGGACGCGTCGTGGAGCGTTGACACCAACCTCGCCCGCTGCGCCCGGATGCTGTGGTAGAGGTTCATGTCCCGGTTTGCGGCAAGGAGGTGTGCGCAGAGGACAACCTCCCACGGGTGGGCGTTGGCGACGTCATCGTCCGAGAGAAGGCGGGCGAGCCGACGCAGTTCCATGCCGTCCAGAAGCAACGGGATGATGTCCTCATGACCCACGTCGAGGCCACCCTCTGTGGCGTCCTGCATGCGTCGCAAGGCCTGCATCCTGACCTCGGAGGGAAGGCCTGCGTGCTGAACCACCGCCCGAAGCCCATCTGCGTGCAGCACGTTGAGCAAGTTTTCGAACCAGCCAATGGCCTCCGGTGTGCCGATGGCGAGGACGAGGGACAGGATGGCGTCCACGTCAGCATCGGGGTCGACGGACACGTCCTGAAGCGCGGAGGAAGCCTGGTCGGCCTCGCCCTCACGGACAAGGGCACCGAGGTGCCACCATCGCAAGCGTTCGACATCGTGCCCACCCCCGTCGACGGCGGTCAGCAGGTCGAGGCCATGTTGGAGGGTGTTCGAGGTCGCTTCGGCAGCGGCCTCGGGAGCATGCCGCCACGCGAGCACGCTTCGGGCGTGAGCAAGGGAGGAGGCGTCGCCTGCTGCTGCACTCGTGGACCATGAGGTCACCTTGCCTTGCTTCAAGCCCGCGAGGTCTTCGTGGGCAGATGCAAGGGATTCGTCGTGCGCCTTGAGGTGCTCCAAGGCACGAGGAGGAAGGGGTTGGTTGCAGGCTTGGGCCACCACCACAGGGACCACGCTCAACGGCCCCTCGAGGTCTTCCAGGGCACCGTCGAGGGTCAAGCCCCGCCCGGATTCGGCTTGGGCCGTCACGGTGGCGAGCGCCACTTTCTGGGAGGCGTCCAGCACGTAGGGGGCGGCTGCGGTCAACAAGCGAAGAAGTTCGGTCGCGTCCGAGCCGGAGAT
>JALRLN010000310.1 GCA_023254445.1 Candidatus Poseidoniaceae archaeon
TTCTAGAGGCATTCTTGCCACAGGTAGGACAGGTGATCGACGCAGTGAAATCGGTCATGTATGTTAAATAACCTAGAGCTTTTTCGACCTAGGTTGAGATAAAGACTCTAAGACTTATATTTGCAGCCCTCTTTGTAAACGCAAGGAGGGCTGATTATTTGAAATCAAACCATAGTATAATGGAAAACTTGCTTTATGTAGTCCCAATTCTTGGGCTTGTCGGTCTTGCTTACATGTTCGTTCTACGTTCATGGGTTATTAAACAAGACACTGGAACCGAAAAGATGTCAAAATTGGCTTCTTATGTAAAAGAAGGCGCCATGGCATTCTTGAATGCAGAGTACCGCATCCTTGCTGTATTCGTAGTCATTGCCGGTATTCTTCTCGGTATTATTTCTTCTGTCGTTGAAACCACACACTGGTTCATCGTAGTTGCCTTCGTGATCGGTGCAGTATTCTCTGCTATTGCCGGTAACATTGGTATGCGTATCGCTACTGATGCGAACGTTCGTACTACGCAAGCGGCTCGTACTTCTTTGCCAGAGGCGTTGAAGGTTTCGTTCCGTGGAGGTACAGTAATGGGACTAGGTGTTGCCGGTCTTGCTGTATTTGGTCTTAGTGCATTGTTCGCTTTGCTCGTAGGCTGGTTCATGACTGAAGGCGGTAACTTCTACAACGACATGACTGTTGTTTTGGAAGCCCTAGCCGGTTTCTCTCTAGGTGCTGAATCTATCGCGTTGTTTGCGCGTGTAGGTGGTGGTATTTACACAAAAGCTGCCGACGTAGGTGCTGACCTTGTAGGTAAGGTTGAAGCAGGTATTC
>JALRLN010000311.1 GCA_023254445.1 Candidatus Poseidoniaceae archaeon
GCTTCCAGACCTTCTATTCAGGAGGGCCTAGCGATGAGCATAACACTCAAGGATCTAAGCCCTGGATGCATCGTGCTGATAGCAGGCTTTGATGACATCCCAGAGCATGAATTCCGCATAGAAGAAATCTATGAGGAGTTCGTTACAGGTATGGCTCTCTCTGGTCCCTTTGCAGGGGAATACGGAGAACCAGACATTGAGATGATTGTGAAACTCATCTCTCAAGGAACAACAGCACAGAGATAAGCTTATTGGTTCAGGGAAGGGCTTAAACCCAGCCCTTCGTTGTTCTTACTCACAAAATCCCAACTCAACATCAAAACCGGGGCAATTGCCCCAGTAAGGAGACAGTATGTCTGCAGACATAAAATACGCCTATAAACGGCATAACACCTGGGTCTATCGCAGAACCTATCCCAAGGCTCTGCAACCCATCCTTGGCTCAAGCCTCAAGCAATCCCTGAGAACAGCAGATGCCAAACAGGCAAAAGCCCGCGTGGCTGAGCTTAATCAAACATACACAAACCTAGTAAAGGAGGCACAGGCCCATGCTGATGCTGCAACACATGAACCCAACCCTGAAACTGCTCAGCTTGCTGTGGCGCGTCCTCGATATCAGCGCGCAAGGCTTCTGGGTGAGCAGCCTGTTCATGGGTTAGCCAAGAGATATCTGGAAGAGCTATCTCAAACGCTTAGACCGGGGACTACAAAGTCCATTCGATATGCGCTGGAGCTTCTAAGTTCTCATGTGGGCAATAAGCTAAAGATAGGAGAGCTTAGTACTGATACAGGAAGATATATCCTTAAGCTTATCT
>JALRLN010000312.1 GCA_023254445.1 Candidatus Poseidoniaceae archaeon
GCCGTCGCCGTCGGTGTCCAAGGTTTCGTTCATGTCGTTGGGGAACGCATCGGCGTTGTCGCCAAGACCGTCGCCGTCGCTGTCAGCCGATTCGTTGGCGTCCGATGGGAAAGCGTCGCCGTTGTCACCCACGCCGTCACCGTCCGTGTCCACCGTCTCGTTGCCGTCGTCGGGGAAGAGGTCGCTGTTGTCACCCACGCCGTCGCCGTCACGGTCTGAGGATTCGTTGGCGTCGTTGGGGAAGCGGTCGGCGTTGTCGCCAACGCCGTCCCCGTCGCTGTCATCCGTTTCGGTGTTGTCCTTGGGGAAGGCATCGTCCACGTCATCAACGCCGTCGTTGTCGTCGTCGTCGTCCATGATGTCGCAGATGTTGTCGCCGTCGAAGTCAACGGGAACCGAGAGGTTCCACAACGGGTTGGAGCCGCAGATGGATTCGTTGACATCGGACCAGCCGTCATCGTCATCGTCCAGATCGATGGCGTCGCAGTCGCCGTCGCCGTCCGTGTCAAAGTCGGTGGGAAGCGACGTGCTGTTGGTCGTGCTTGATCCGCAGGTTTCCTCCAGCGTATCAGCGAAGCCGTCGTTGTCGTCGTCCGTGTCGGCGTTGTCTCCCGTACCGTCACCGTCGTTGTCCGACCATTCGGTACCGTCGTAGGGCCACAAATCACTGGTGTCGTCAACGCCGTCGTTATCGTCGTCCGTGTCGGCGTTGTCACCGGTGCCGTCAGCGTCGGTGTCCTCCCATTCGTTGGGGTCAAGCGGGAACGGGTCCATCGTGTCGTTGTAGCCGTCATTGTCGTCGTCGGGGT
>JALRLN010000313.1 GCA_023254445.1 Candidatus Poseidoniaceae archaeon
CAGCCTTGGCCGAACGCACGGCGGCTCACGCGTGGGGCGGGCGGCATCTGCCAGCGTTTGTGCTCGTTGCGACCGAGGCGAGCGAGCACGTCGCGGACCACATCGGGGTCGTCCCCTGCTTCGACGATGCGCGCACGGTCGAGGCCGTCCTCGATGTGCGCTCTCAGGATGCGGTCCAGCACCGGGTACGGCGGCAGCGTGTCCTCGTCGACCTGCCCCGGTGCCAGTTCTGCGGACGGCGGTTTGGTGCAGGTGGAATCGTTGACGGGCGCGGGCTTGCCGACCGCGACCGCTCGGGCATTGAAGTGCTCCGCAAGCGCGTACACCTCCATCTTCCAGAGGTCGCCGAGGGGCGCATAGCCCCCGGCCATGTCACCGTACAGCGTGCAGTAGCCTTGTGCGAGTTCCGATTTGTTGCCCGTCGCGATCGCCATCGCCCCCTCGGCGTTGGCGTGGCCCATCACGAGCAAGGCGCGGAGCCGTGCCTGCAGGTTTTCAGCCGCCACCGCGTGGCCGGAGCGCAGCACGGCGCCAAGGTCCTGTTCGGCTGCGTCGTGAAGCGTCGTCAGCGGAATCTCGCTGAAGCGCATGCCAAGCGCCTCCGCGGTCCAGCGAGCATCGTCGCGGCTGTGCTGCGAGGAATGCCGCGACGGCATCGCCAAGCCGTGCACGGCATCGGGCCCGAGCGCCTCCGCCGCGACGCACGCCGCGACGGCGGAATCGATGCCTCCTGAGAGGCCGAGGACGATCCGTTCCAATCCGGATTTCCGGCAGTAGTCCGCGAGTCCCGTCACCACCGCATTG
>JALRLN010000314.1 GCA_023254445.1 Candidatus Poseidoniaceae archaeon
GTCATCGCGAAGTATTTAGAAAAGCTATTGATCACAAAAATATTGTCAGAAATTTCCAAAGACGTTGATGAATCACTCCCGTAGGTCAGTCCCTGGTAAATCTCATCAACAATGAGCACGCCACCTCGCCGCTCGACAACGTCACTGATCTTTTTTAGCTGTGATTTTTCGATCAACGTGCCCGTAGGGTTCGATGGACTAGCAATCATCACTCCAACGGTTCTATCATCCCAATTCAACTCAATCTGCTCTGCCGTGAGTTGATAATTCGTGTCTGGCCCAACCGGAATCAATTGTGAATTTCCTCCCATAGCGGTGACGAAATGTCGGTTACAAGGGTAACTCGGGTCAGGCATGAGAATCTTGTCTCCAGGAGAAATGATCACACCCATACAAAGCAGTAATGCCCCCGAAGCACCGCTCGTGATCGCCACGCGATTTGGGCTCAACTCAAGGCCGTAGTTTGATGAATACCATCGAGATACAGCAGCCCTAAGTTCATCAGTCCCTAGTGAGGGAGAGTATTTCATTTGGGTGGCCCGCAACGCATCAACGCCGGCTTCGATAATGGGTTTGGGTGTGCTGAAATCTGGCTCACCAACTGCGAGATTCACAATATCTTTGCCCTGGCTTTGGAGCTCCATCGCTCGGGTGATCACCCGCACAACGTGAAAAGGTTCAATGTTGGCGAGTCTCTCCGCCTTCACCAATGCGGCACTTTTAAGTGAGATATCAGATTGATTCATTATTCGGTAAAGTAAAAGTAAGTGTGCAATTGTATCTCTCAAGCATCGCACGCCC
>JALRLN010000315.1 GCA_023254445.1 Candidatus Poseidoniaceae archaeon
TGAAACACCTGCTGGTATAGCTACAGTAACTCCAAACCAAACTACTGGTGTTCAGCGGCTGTACGATCTTTTAGCAGAGTATATTCAGGGCACACAGCTACAGCCTTATGGTACTGGTGAAGGCGGTTTAGCAACTCTCGCCCGAGGTGGCAATATTCAAGGACCGGGGCAGCAGTATTTAGGCGGTAGAGGGTTTTACTTAGGCGGCTCTACTGATGGTATGGCAGATCAAATCCCTGCTACTATAGACAACACACAGCCTGCCGCTCTAAGCGACGGGGAATTTGTCATTCCTGCTGACGTAGTAAGTCATTTAGGAAATGGTAACTCCGATGCCGGTGCTAAACAGCTCTACGGCATGATGGACAGAATACGGAAAGCCCGCACGGGCACTACTCAACAGGGTAAGCAAATTAACCCTAACAAATTTTTAGCGTGAGGAAACGACCATGTCCGTACCCGGCGATCCAGTAGGACAACCAGCAAGTACTCAAGGCTCCTTAGCTGATTGGGCTTCTCCCTATGTAACTAGCATGTTGGGCAAAGGCCAAGCACTTTCTGAGATGCCTTTTCAGGCGTACACGGGACCTTTAACTGCGGGGCAATCTGAGCTTCAAACCCAAGCCTTCCAAGGTCTGGGTGCTTTGAACGTGCCTACTACGCAGATGGGTGCTTTTACTCCAACTAGCTTTACTTCTGGCACAACAGCGCAAGACTTCATGTCTCCTTATATAAGCGCTGCTCTAGAGCCACAGATAGCGGAAGCCCAACGCCAAGCTGAAATCCAGCGG
>JALRLN010000316.1 GCA_023254445.1 Candidatus Poseidoniaceae archaeon
ACCATAAAATGCGAATACTCTCTTCAAATAAGACCTAATATCCATTTCCTTGAAATTATAACCGAAAATTGAGAACGGATTTTGCCATTGATATTGCTTTACATCCCCGATTCAATCGATGACAACCCAATGGATCACGACAACGACGGCATCAACGATGCTGAAGATGACGATGATGACGGCGACGGCATCCTTGACAGCGAGGAAGTGAACGATGCAGACCCCAACACCAACATCTACGACCACGACAACGACGGAATTTCCGACGCTGTGGACCTTGACATTGACAACGACGGAATCGACAACCGCGTCGACTTCGAAGACGTCAACGACAACGGCGTCATGGACGTTGGCGAAGACCGCCGACGCGACCACGACAACGACGGCATGGACGACGCAGACGACACCGACGACGACAACGACGACATCCTCGATGTCGACGAAATCGACGGCGTGGCCGGAAGCTACCGCTATGACCACGACAACGATGGCATTTGGGATCTTACCGACAACGATGACGACAACGACGGTCTCCTGGACTGGTTTGAAGTCAACGACGGTAACGACCTCACGGGTCAATTCGATGCTGACAACGACGGTCTCGATGACAACGAAGACGCCGACGACGACAACGACGGCATCCTCGACATCTACGAGTTCTGAAGTTAACGCTGTGAACTGTCTGTCAAAAGAACCGTCACTGACGGGTACAACAGGCGTTTTGGGGCCAAGGCCCCGGAGCGCCTCCTTTCTCTCTCTTCTCCTT
>JALRLN010000317.1 GCA_023254445.1 Candidatus Poseidoniaceae archaeon
AAGCTTTGGCGATGCTTCCCGCTATAGAACGCTCTTCTGCATGAAGTCCTTTGAGTGCAGGGCCGTGAAACCGCAACCGGCGCGCAGGACCGGGACCGCCCATGAGATGGAGAACCACTTCGGTGTCTTCTCGCAATCCATGGCTGGTTAACAAGGCCGCCATCGTGGCCCGAATGAGCACGTCCACACGACCCGCACCTCCGGCAAGGTCGTTCAGCGGAAGTTTGCCCTTGGACATGGCTCGGTGACCTACCACGGCAAAGCGACGCAAGGTCATTCCTCCCGGCCACGTTCGACGAGGGTCTGAACCGCCACGTTGAGATCGTGTGGCGATTGGAGGACGAAATGTGCGCCTTGGCCATCAACCAGGTAGCCTCGCGCTTTGGTGGCGTCACCAAGGTCCTCCAAACGGTTGGCGATGACCGCCGTCATGCCCGCCCGTTCAACCTGAGCCAACGCCCGGTGGATGAGGTCGGTCTGTTTGATGCCGCTTTCGAGTTTGAACCCGATCCGAACCGCACCGTTGCAAACTTCCTTGAGTTCCATGATGTGCTTGGGGCTTTCAACCAAGGGGACCGAAAGTGGACCTTGTTGACTGGCCAACTTCCCTTCTGCCGGTGATTCAACCACGTAATCCAGCACCGCAGCGGCGTGAATCCAGGCATCGATGGGGTCGTTGGCCAGGGCGAGGCACTCCTTCAGCATGGCCTCTGGGGTCGGTGTTCGGAGGACCAAGGGGAGCCAGGTCGGTTGGGGCGAAGT
>JALRLN010000318.1 GCA_023254445.1 Candidatus Poseidoniaceae archaeon
CCAACATGAGCGAAGAACGCGCACCACACATCTGCCGCGACTGCGGCCATGTTGGCGAGCCGGAATGGCGCGATTGGGTGATGTCCGAGCGAAACGAGGACGGGAGCATCAGCGAATATGCTGGGAGCACGCCGTACTGCACGGAATGCAGCAACGTTGTGTACACACAGCGTGAATGGTGGGCGAAAGACTACGACGACCAAACCGGATGGTACCCCTTCCTCGGCTTGCTTGGCGTACCGGCGTTCCTTTTCGTCATCGGGATCGGTGTATCCGAATTGGCTCCAGCCGCGACCGATGCGCTCTACAACGGTGCATGCTTGCTCAGCATCGTGTCGTTCATCGGGACCGCCATCGCGCTTGAGGTCGGGAAGCATCGCTACATCAAGCAGCGAGAAGAGGAATGATTCCAGATGTGAATCCGACGCACCTGAACGGCCGTCAATCAAGCGGGTTGCCCGGATCCTTGAGTTCAGATGGCGAGCGTTTGGTTCCAGATGGCGGACATCTCTTCCATGTTTGTCCAGAGGCCGAGGTGGTCGGTGACGATGTTCCCGTTGGCGTCGACGAAGACCACGTAGGGGATGCCGCCAACACCGACCTCGGAGGCCAGTTCGGGCCCGTGGATGAAGGGGCGGTAGAGGTCGCGCCCGACCTCGTCTTCCATCTTCTCGTGCCACTCGACCATGTCGCTGTATTGCTCGTTCGTGCCGTCCTTGTTGAAGACGAGCAGGCTTCCGTTGGGGATCACCAGGTCGAT
>JALRLN010000319.1 GCA_023254445.1 Candidatus Poseidoniaceae archaeon
GGTGGTCCACAACACGTCGGGGTCGGAGTACCCGTCCCCGTCGGTGTCGGTGCAGCCCAATCGGTCCATGGTGGAGTTGCCCGCCACGAGCGGGCAAGCATCGCCGTTGGTCCCTGAAGGGTTGTCGCCGTAGCCGTCGCCGTCGCTGTCCAGCCACTGCGTGCTGTCGTTGGGCGCAATGTCGGCCCCGTCCCCGGTGGTCCAGTTGGCATCACCGTCCGACGACCCGTCAGCGTCGCTATCGGTGCATCCGAATCGGTCGCGTGTCGACGTGCCGCTGGTTGCGGGGCACGCATCCCCCTCGAAGCCGCTGGCTTCGTCGCCGTAGCCGTCGCCGTCGCTGTCGGCCCACTGGGTGGCTTCGTTGGGGAAGGCATCGTCCACGTCAGCGTACCCGTCGCTGTCGGTGTCGGTGCAGCCCAGACGGCCGGCCTCGGTCGAGGTTCCAAATTGGCTGGGACAGGCGTCGGGGTCGTTGCCGGTGGCGTTGTCGCCGTAGCCGTCGCCGTCGCTGTCGGCCCATTGCGTGTTATCGGAAACGAAGGCGTCGGCCCCGTTGGCGGTGGTCCACAACGCGTCGGGGTCGGAATAGCCATCGCCGTCGGTGTCGGTGCATCCGAACCGATCTTGCGTGGAATCACCCGAACTGCTTGGACAGGCATCGCCCGATGTGGCGGGCGGTGGATTGTCGCCGTAGCCGTCGCCGTCGCTGTCGGCCCATTGCGTGTCGTCGGTGGGGAAGGCATCGGCGCCGTT
>JALRLN010000031.1 GCA_023254445.1 Candidatus Poseidoniaceae archaeon
TGCCGACGGTCAGTCCTTCACCCCGAGGCCCGAAGGCGTCCAAGGCCACCGTCGAGGTGCATCACTTCACCCGTGATGCCGTCTGGCGCGTCAAGCAGAAGCCATCGCACCGCCTCTGCCACATCGGCAGCGGTGTTCAGTCGGCCTGTGGGGACCATCTGTTCCGACGCCTCGCGTGCAGCGTCGGTGCGAAGGAGGGGGGCCGCCATGCGGGTGTCGGTGAGCGAGGGCGCGACAGCGTTGACGCGAAGCCCGCGGCGCGCGTAGGTGGCGGCCGCGCTTCGCACCATGGCTTCGAGGCCGCCTTTCGCTGCAGCGATGGCTTCGTGGTTGGCCAAGCCGAGCGACGCCGCGACGCTGGAAACGAACACCATGCGCCCCCCGCCGGAACGCATCATCGCCTTGCCCAAGGTGGAGAGGGTGAGGAAGGCCGACGTCAGGTTGGTGCGGAGGACGTCTTCGAAGGCCTCAACGGTCATGGCGTGGGGTGGCCGCAGGGCGATGGAGCCCACCAAGTGGACCACGGCATCGACGCCGGAGTCGCCTGCCGCCGCGATGGCTTCCGCCAAGCGCTCCGCTGTCAGGTCACCGACCACGCCCGTGAACGCTGCTTCGCTGGCGAAGGCTTCCATCCGGCTCGCATCCCGACCGACCCCAAGGACATCGTGTCCGTCCTGAAGCAGGAGAGGGATGAGGGCATGCGCAACGTCGCTGGTCGCACCGACAACGAGCACCGTGGACATGCATTTCCTTCATGCTCATGTGTACTTGAACGCCTGTTCCGCTGCCGCTCTGTCGCGGCACGAGCGCGTGCTCCCGCAAGCGAGGTTTCGATGAGCGAAGACCGCTCATGGCCTTCGGCAGGGTTGATGAGGGCCGGCCCAGAGGCCCGCGCCATGGACGGGGACGAAGGCGGGGGCCGGGCCCCGGTGGTCATCGTTCGACCGACGACCAACGTCACGAGCGGCGTTGCCGTCACGCAAAAACTGGTCACGGCAGCCGTCGCCTTCGGCGACCTCCTGAAGGGCACCTTTGGTCCAAACGGCCTCGACAAGATGCTCTACAAGACGAACGGGGAGACGGCGATCACCAACGACGGCGCGCGGATTGTGGCCGACCTGCTCGTCAAGCACCCCGCGGCCAAATCCTTCGTTTCCCTCGCCGAAGGGCAGGAAGACGCGTGCGGGGACGGGGTTACGGGCTGCTTGATCCTCGCCGCGGAACTGATGCGCGAAGGCGGGCGATTGCTGGAACGCAGCCTTCACCCGCTCACCTTGGTGGACGGGTACCGTGCCGCCCTCGACGTTGCGCTACAGGTGGCCGAGTCCCGGGCCGTGGACGCCACGACCGCGGACCGCTCCCGTTGGATTGACGTGGCCCTGACCGCCATGACCGGGACCAGCGCAGAAGCAGGTGGAGCCGCGCTGGCCGGACTGGTCGTGGACGCCGCGCTTCAGGTGCACAACCCCGACCTCCCTTCGACCGGGCACGAACGCGTTCGGATGGCCAAGCGCGGCGACGGGGCCATGGACAGTTCGATGCTTCTCAAGGGCATCGTCCTCGAACGTCGCGTCGCCCTTGACCGGCAAGCACGACGCCTGTCCAACGTTCGTGTGGCCGCCATCACGCGCGCCCTCACCCTCGAGAAAGGGGTGCGGGAGACGGAGATTGAGGTCCGTGACGTGGCCCAACTCGATGCCTTCATGGACGCGGAAGAAGCCCTCCTTGACGACCTCGTCGCGCGCCTTTTGGCCACCGAAGCCCGCTTCATCGCCTGTGCCAAAGAGGTCGATGCGCGCGTGCTGCATCGCCTCGTCGACGCAGGTTGCGTGGTCCTGGCCGACCTCGAACGGGCCGGCATCGAGGACGTGGCTGACGTGTGCGGTGCGACGTTGTGCGAACACCTCGACGACCTGACGCTTGAGGCGCTTGGGCACCTCGACCGGTTTGAGGTCGAAACCATGGAAGGTGAAGACGGCCGCCGCGAGCGCCTTCATCTCGAACACTCGGGAAGCCGGTTGGCCACCATCGACGTTGGAGGGGGTCACGGGACCGCTACCGAGGAAGTCATCCGGGGCCTCTTCGACGCCCTCCGCTCCGTGCTGGGCGGCATGGACTCCGGTCGCCTTCTCCTTGGAGGCGGTAGCCTCCACGTCGCCGCTGCGTTGGCCGTCCGCGAAGCAGCAGAAGCCGCAACGGGTCGGCAGCGTTTGGCCATGGAGGCCTACGCCCGCGCCCTGGAGGCCGTGCCCGGCACCCTTGTTGAAAACGCAGGCGCGGACCGGCTCGACGTCCTGCTCGAACTCCGCGCGGCCCACCGGAACGGAACCGCTGAGGCAGGCGTTGGGCCCGACGGGACGTCCTGCCCCATCACCTCGGCGTGGTCGAACGCCTTCACCCTCGAGCATGCACTCGAGGTGGCGACGGAGTCGGTGTGTGGATTGTTGAGGATCGACCAGGTCATCTCGTCACGAGGCGACTGAGGCGGCCGACGCCACGTTCATAACGGGTCCACCGATGGTTGCAGAAACGGGTCACGCGGATGGAAGGAACCACCCCTCGCCCCCGGGCCCTGCTCAGCGTCTGGGACAAGTCAGGCATCGTTGAGTTCGGTCAAGGCTTGGCCGCGCTTGGGTTCGAATTGCTGTCCACCGGTGGAACGGCACGCACCTTGCGAGAGGCAGGATTGGACGTCCTTGACGTGAGCGAGGTCACGGGCCACCCCGAAATTTTCGACGGCCGGGTGAAATCGCTTCACCCGGCGGTGCATGGGCCGTTGCTGGCGCGTCTTGAGCGTGAGGACGATGCACGCCAACTGCACGCCCTCGGCTACGCTCCAATCGAGGTCGTGGCGGTCAACCTGTACCCCTTTGCTGCCGCAGCGGCGCAGGATCCGCCGTTGGACGATGCCGCCCTGCTCGAGATGATCGACATCGGTGGCCCAACCCTCGTCCGTGCTTCGGCCAAGAACCACCGCAACGTTGTGGTTGTCGTTGACCCCGCTCGGTACGGCGACGTGCTGGACGCCCTCGGAAACAAGGACGGTGTACCCATGGAGGTGCGGCGACATCTTGCGCTCGAAGCCTACGCGCAAACCTCGGCCTACGATGCAGCCATCGTGGACAACCTGCACCGCCGTTGGGTTGGCTCGCCTGAAGACCACGACACCGTCGAAGCACAGACCGAGCGATTGCCCCGGGCGATGCGTGTGGCGGCCGCCCGGCGCGAGGTGCTCCGGTACGGGGAAAACGCGCACCAGGCCGCAGCGCTGTTCGTCGAGTCCGAGGTGGGGCAGGGCGGGTCCACGCTTGGGGGGGCCCTCGTCGAAGGTGGGAAGGCCATGTCCTACAACAACTACGCCGACGCCGATGCCTGCCTTCGCCTCTGCCGCTCGTTGTCGACGGACGACTGGCCCGAAGCACCGCATGCCTGCGTGATCGTCAAGCATGCGAACCCCTGCGGGGCAGCCCTCGGCGCGAGCCAAGCGGAGGCGTTCGACGCCGCCCTCGCCTCGGACAGCGAGTCCGCGTTCGGGTCCATCATCGCCTTCAATACCCCTGTGACCGTGGCCACGGCGCACGCCATTGGGGACCTTTTTGTTGAAGTCGTCATGGCTCCGGCCTACGAACCGGAGGCCAAGGAACACCTTGCACGCAAGGGCAACCGACGGCTGCTCACGCTCCCTTCGCCCGGTGACAGGCTTGCGCCTCTCGAGCGGCGGCTCGTGCACAAACCCATCGAGGGCGGGTGGTTGATGCAAACCGAAGAGCCGCCCCGCCTCGACACCGAAGCCATCCGCACCGTGACGGCCCGAGGCATGAATCAGGCCGACGAGGCGTCAATGCGCTTCGCCGCTCGCGTGTGCGAGCAGGTCAAGTCCAACGCGATCGTCATGGTGCAGGGCCTCGCCACCGTTGGTATTGGCCCCGGTCAAACCAGCCGTGTGGAGGCGGTCCGGATCGCGGCCCGAAGGGCCGGTTCCCGCGCGGAAGGCTGCGTGCTGGCCTCGGACGCCTTCTTCCCCTTCCCCGATGGGGTGGAGCAGGCCGCTGAAGCTGGCGCCCGCCTCATCGTCCAGCCCGGAGGTTCCATCCGGGACGCTGAGGTCATCGAGGCCGCCGATGCGCTGGGCGTAGCGATGGTGTTCACGGGCCGGCGGCTCTTTCGTCACTGACCCTTCATCACGGTCGTCGAGGCGGAGCCCAGCCTCTCCTGCTGCAAACCGCGTTGGCCGTTGGGCAAGCCGAGGGAACTGCAGGTTCAGAGGGTCCGTGTGCGGACCTTCCCAAGAATGAACCAGACACCAATCAGGCCCACGAGGAGAACCGTCGCGGGTCCAAACCCTGGGTCTGCACCGGACCACGAGGCCGGTTCGAAGAGGCGACCGTCGTCGCCTCGGACCGACACCGCCCACACCCCGTACGCGGAAAGCAAGGACGAGGCAGTGATGAAGGCGGCGATGCCCATCTTGGCGTGCTTCGGGACGGTTTTTCCCGTGGCGTAATACTCGAAAATCGCGGGTCCGAACCATCGGTTGGTGAGGGTCCAGGTGAAGAGCCGGCGGCTGGAAATAGAGAAGAAAAATGCAGCCGGGACGGCCCACGACACGGTCGGCCATCCCGGGATCCAGACGCCGATGATGGCAAAGACCACGAAAATGAACCCAAGGCCGACGTACAGCGTGCGCTTGACGGGCGACGCATCCACCGCGTAGCGGTCAAGGACCGCTTCTACGGTGCTCAATCGTTCGCCGGCTCCCTTCACGACTCGCATGCGGTCGCCTCCCGTGGATAAAGGGGTGCATAGGGCTGCGGAGCGCTCATCAGCCCCCTGCACGAGGCCTGCACCATGCGACCGCGCGCACCGACGCCAGACGCGCCCTTGCGGTTGGCGGTGCTCGCTTCGGGGTCCGGGTCGGGTATGGAAGCGCTCGCTCGCCATCAGGCGGCCATGACGGACGTGCTCCACAGCACGAGCCTCGTGGTCGTGGACCGGCCTGAGGCCGGCGCCATTGCTCGGGCCGAAGCGCTCGGCCTCCAGGTGGCGGTCGTTCCTCTGCCCGAAGCAGAGGACCGGGACGAACGTCGCCGTGCGCACGAGGCGGCCATCGAGGCACAGTTGGCAACGCACCGCATTGAGGTGGTGGTGCTTTCCGGGTGGATGCGCCTCCTCACACCTGCCTTCGTCCGTGCGTGGAAAGGTCGCCTGTTGAACATCCACCCTTCCTTGCTGCCCGACTTCCCCGGAGCACACGCGCACCGGGACGTGCTTGCCGCCGGCGCCACACGGAGCGGGTGCACGGTGCACTTTGTGGACGAGGGCATGGACACTGGACCGATCATCGCTCAGGTGGAGGTGCCGGTTCAGCCGGACGACGACGAAGGCACGTTGGCCGCTCGCGTCCGACGGGAGGAGCACCGCCTCTATCCAGAGGTCTTGGATGCCTATGCTTCAGGCACCGTTCGCTTCCCGTGATGCGGTGAGGGCCTTGTGTTCCTCAGGGGTGTTGGCGGACGCCAGGTGCGAGGCGAGCGGACCAACATTCACATCACGCAAACCATCGAACAGCGCTGTCGTGCGTTGGTTGAGGTCGGCCGTGGCAAGAAAACCAGCAGGAAGGTGAGCGAACAGGGCTTGCCGCCGTCCCTGCTCATCGACGGGAACGCCCGGACCCACCTCCACCATTCGTGTGAACAGGTCCGCGTTCGCAAGCACGGCGTCGCAGGGGCAGAGCAGCATCGCTGGCCATCGACCGTCCAGTGCAGCGACGAAGGCGTCGTGCAGGCACGTGGCACCCGGAGGGTCGTCCACCACCTCAACGTCCTCCGGAAGGTGGCCTGCGTTGGCGAGCACGTCCCCTCGCGGTGGTGGGCCCGCCAGCACCGCAATCGGGGTCAAGCCGGCATGCCGGGCTTCGTTGACCAACCGCAGCATGGCGTTATCGAGCAACGCCTTGTCCGTGCCCATGCGTTCGCTTCGCCCACCGGCCAGCAGCAACAGGCCAACCATGCGTTCACCCCAGGGCGTCGAGGGCGTTGAGGGCGGTGCTCAATTCGTCAAGGAGCCCACGCACCCGCCCCATCAGGACGTCACGCTCCCGTGCAGAGCGAGCGGAAGGAAGCCACTCCAGCAGACGGCGAATGTCCGCTGCGTCTCGGTGCACGGTCCAGCGGAGCACGGCCTCGCGCACCGGGTCCTCGGTCGGCAGGAACCGCTCGACCATGAGGGCTCCTTAGCTTCGCTGCGCATCAAGGTGCCGTTCCATCCAACGTTCCCGCAGCCGATCGAACATCGGCGTGGCTCCCTCGGCACGTTGCACGAGGCCCACGCTCACGTCGCTTGCTTTGGTCGGGTCCCCCGTCATCACGATCACCGCAGCATACCGTGTCCACAGGGTGCTTTGAGCGGCCATGGCCTCCAACCATGCGTCGCTTGGGCCGTCGGCGGCGCGGCGCAGTTCTTCGGCAGCATCCGCGACAGGAGACAGGCCGACGTCCGTTTGCAGCAGGCTGGTGAACACGGTCCAACGATCGTCCCCGAGCACCTCCTCGGGCAAGTTGGCCAACAACATCCCCGTCAAGCGTCGGTGCTCACGTCCGCCCCTTCGCCAGAGGTGCGGAAGCGATCGCGCCAAGCGACGCCACCGTCCTTCGGCGCTGGTGAGCAGGAAGGAGGCGATGGCACGAAGGTCCTCGTCATCGATGCCATGCGCAGATGGCCCGGAGGAGACCTCGTCGTACCGGTCGAGGTGATGGCGCATCGCGAGGCCGCTTCCCGCTGCTGCATAGACCGATTCGAGGCGTGAAGGCAAGCGCCGGGGGCGCGGCAGCCGCGACAGATGGGCCTGCATGGCCTCGTGCAGGGCCTCGCTGGTCACGCCCGTTCCCGCCCGTTGAAGGGGCGCCGGATGCCGTCAACCACGATGTCGCTCAGGTCCCTGACGGTCTCCATCACCCGCTCGATGGCGCGCGGGTCCCGCAAGCGGTCGCGCGCAATTTCCTCGGTTCGAGCGAGGAACGCGTTGTGCTCGTCGACGGAGATGTGCATCAGCGATTGGAGGTGCTGAAGCACCCTGAATTCGTCCCTGCTCAAGGATGCGTTGAGCAGGGCCACCTCCACAACTTTCCCGTACACCTCCCGCTGCTGCGTGCGGCTCAGTGGCTCTCCGGCTTCCATGGCCTCACCGCGTTGGATGGCCGCATAGACCCTGCCGGGTTCGTCGTCTTGGAGGCCCAAAGCCTTCGCAAGACGAATGATGATGCGCTTCTCTTCTCGAGTGAGCACACCGTCTTCGAGCATGACTTCGACCGTCGAGCGAAACACCTCGATGCGGTCGAGGTCAGCAGCATCGGCGGCGGGCACATCACCGCTTCCAAACTCAGCCATATCAACCCATTCGCCCGAGCGTGCAGACATTGAACATTCGATACGCCATTCAACTTCCGAGTGCGAGGATTCAAAAGGCCGCGTTCCCGCCTCGGAACATCCTCACCTTCACGCCTCCGTGCTGAGCACAGAGGCATCCTCCGCTACGGCGGGGTTCGGGCCAGTGGATAAGCACAGGAGAGAATCACATGAGCAACCAACGAAAAGGAGGCCGCAGCAGCGGCGGAAAAGACAGCGGACGTGGAAAATCGACCGCGATGAAGTACGAAATTCGTGCGGACATCAAGATCAACGGGACGGTTCAGCGGAAGGACATCATCGGAGCAATCATGGGCCAGACCGAGGGGCTCCTCGGTGACGACCTTGAACTGCGGAAGCTCCAGCGCACGGCCCGCGTCGGGCACGTCGATGTGGAGACAAACACGTCCAACGGGAAGGTGCATGGGCTGATCACCATCCCCAGCAGCCTTGACAACGTCGAAACGGCGATCATCGCCTCCAGCCTCGAAACCATCGACCGCATCGGACCGTGCAACGCGATCATCAAGGTCCTGGAAATCCGTGACATCCGCGCGACGAAGCGCACCACCGTCGTTGAGCGAGCGAAGGAACTGCTGCTGGACCTTGTCAACAACGGCGAAAGCGCGACCAAGACCGTCATCGAAGAAGTCCGTTCCGTCCTCACGGTCGGGCAGGCCCAGAATTTCCATGGCCTCACCTGCGGTCCCAACGTCGAATCGAGCGCTTCGTTGATCATCGTCGAAGGCCGAAACGACGTCAAAAACCTGCTCAACTGCGGCATCAAGAACGCGATCAGCGCCGACGGTGCGGGCGACATCAAGCAGGAACTTGTGGACCTGGCCGCGACGAAGGACACCGTCATCGTCGCCATCGATGGCGACCGTGGCGGCGAGATGCTCTTCCAGCAACTGCACGGCATGATGAAGGTCGATTTCGTTGCTCAGGCGCCGGTCGGTCAGGAATGGGAATTGCTTCCCCAGAAGACCGTGACCACGTCGCTTTCGAAGAAGGAGGATGCGAACAAGTTCGCGGCCCGCCTTGAGAAGAAGCAGAAGGACGACGACGCAGCGGCCGGGGTTCCTGAGAAAGACTGGGCCGAAGGCATGAACGACGAGTTCGATGCTCCCGAGGAGATTCAGGACATGATGGGCCTTGTTGACGGCTTGGAGCGCAACCATGCTCAGTTCGTCATGGCGGACGGGAGCACCTCGGAAGCGATTCCCGCCAAGGAACTCGCAGAGCGTGCCGAAGAAGCCGACGGCGCCGTGGCCATCGTCGTGAACAGCACCATCAACGACCGCATGATCGAAATTGCGTCGACCGCGGCGATCCCGACCCTTGTGGGCACCAAGCCCGGAAAGGGGTTCGAGGCCACCGACGACGTTGATGTGTGGTTCACGAAGGCCTGACCTCAGCGAACCCCACCGGCCGCCGGAAGGCGAACCGCGCGATGGAGCAGGTCCACTTCGTGCCGAAGCGCTTCCAGATGTGCGGGTGACGGGAGGTCTTCCTCGTCGGTGCCCAACGGGAGCGGGTGCCCAGGTCCTGGAATGCGTTCCAAGGCAGAGCCGAGGGTTTCAGCGTCCTTGAGCAAACCTCGATCGCTGGACAGGTTGCGTCCGCGCAGACGCAAGGTGGTCCATGCGTTTAGGTCATGCGTCATCGACACGAGCCGCTCCAACATCGCCCGTTGCTCCTCTCGGCCGAACGCAAGGTCCTCGGGCAGGAGCCGAAGGACCAAGCGGAGCAAACGACCAACGCGAAGATCACGTGGTGCCGTGTTGGCATGCGGAGCCAACAAGCGCCGAAGCGAACCGGTGTCGGCCGGGTTTGGCATCTCAAGGCCGAGGCTTTGGACGAGGTCGGTCAGCACTGGGCGGAGGTCGGTGGTTCCGTTTGGCACGTCCCTTGTGGCCGTGTTCGGCCGGGAGATCGCTTGTGGTTCGACGTCCAGATCAACGTCGTCGTCGAGCACCTTCTCGGACGGGGTGACCGCGCCCTCTCCATCGCCGGTAACCCTTGGTGCAGGCGTCCCTTTGGTTGACCCGTCATCGACGTCATCGGACCCTTCGACGGCCATCGAGCCGTCGTCAAGGTCGTCGTGTTCCACCGTGGCCTCGTCCACGTCGATTTGGTCGGCCAACGCTTCCTCAACCTCGTCCTCGTGACCATCGTTGCTCTCTGGTTCGGTTGACGAAGGCGCCCAAGGGACCTCGTCGGCACGGCCGGGAAGGGCCGCAACAACGCCCGAGGCTTCTGCCATCGGCGCAGCCACGTCGGTCGCCGGTTCAGGTTTGGTCTCGTGTTCCTCGTGGCCTCCGGTCGACCGGTCAGCCTCAGCCGGGGCTTCGGCTTGATCCTTGGACGTCGGCGCGGCGTCGGTTGGAGGTGCAGGCTGCTCGTCTGCAGGGCTGAGGCCGTCCTCGTCGTCAACTGGCGTCCGCGCCGCGTTCGGCGTCCATGCCCTCCACGTCGGCGCGGACGGGTCTGGTGGTGATGCGGCAAGACGACGCGCGAGCCCAGGGATGTCCGACGCGAGGTGCTCGAGGTCCTGAGGTCGACGCATGCGTCGCAGCACCTCGTTACCAAGGTCGACATCGCGTTCCCAGGGGAGCGCTTCCAACCTCCGCACAAGCCGACGATGGCCGAGCACGGCGCTGCGAAGGCTGCTGATGCGGAGCCCGACGTCCATCGGGTTCGCACGTGCAGCATCGAGCAGGTCCTCAACGTCCCATCCTTGGGCATGCCACGCGAGGAGTTCGTCCTCCAAGCGAGCGAGGATTCGACCGCTTGAGGACGCCCGGTCGCTGCGACCGCGTGTGCCGCGCCGAAGCGCGCTCACGGCTTCTTCTGCGGCGCGAAGGGAGAGCCCGGGCGGGGGGCTGGCGTCGGTTGTCCACCCTTCCCTCCGGAGCATCGTCCATTCGTCGAGGATCAGACGCATGTGGCGTTCTGTTCGTCGTTCCATTTTGGCAATCCACACCTCGGCGTCCGCCACCTGCTCCTCGTTGACGTGCTCCCCACGAAGGAGGGCATCGAGGCGTGTCCGGTCCTCCTCGCCTTCGATGGAGAGGTCAAGCGCGTGCAGTCGCCGGCGCACGTCGATGGCACGGTGAACCAAGGGCATGCGTGCTTCGATTAGCGCAAGCGCACTGGACGGGTCATGCTCGACCATGGAATGCCATGCAGCGGTGTCCATGCCCTCGATGTCCCATGCTTCCAGGATGTTCAGCGCCTGCGCGGAGGCTTGGCCCCATGAAGCGTGCAAGGCATCGACGTGGTCGATGAAGGCCTCCGTTGCGGTCAAGTCCCCCGCAAGGGCCAGTGCGGGTTCGGCCTCGGCGCCAACGATGGGCGCCAGTTCCTTGAGCCGGCGCCATGCATGCCCATGGCGCGTCTTCATGCGTTCGATGTCGGCGAGGTTGGCCTCCCAATCCAACAGGTCTTCCGCAGCGATCCGATCCGGCGTCGGGAGGCGGTACCCTTCCGCACGCCACCCGTCCAAGGTTCCGTTCAGTTCGTCGAGGCGCCGCTGGAAGCCAACGACGTGTCGCCCGATCTCCTCGGACACTTGGGCAATCGCTCCTTCATCCGTGGTCTCCGCAGCCCTTGCCACGTCATTGAGAAGGGCATCGGCCACGGTAGCGTCGAAGGGTCGAAGGTCCCGTTCAATCCTCAAACGCAGCCTGTGGAGGTCGTCTGCGTGGCGCGTCCATCGGTCGACAAGGTCGTAGCCGTCCATCAGCAGGAGCCCGTGGAGGTCGGGGACCGGGATGCCTTCCTCGCGCAAGCGATCTGCCGCCATGGCGAGGGCGCGCTGCTGCCGCACTTGTTCCGCTTCCGCGCGCTCAATTCCAGCACGCAATTCAACGCGGTGGCCGGGGTCCCGCAGGAGGCGTTGGACCACGTGAACCTCCACGGCGAGGGCGGGGTCGAGGCGGTCCAGCCTGCGCACGAAGTCACGCAACTCGTCGCTCCGGTCGGCTGAGCGCCAGGCGTCTTCGGCCGCTTCTGCAAGCGGTCCATGCGGCCGGTGGATGGCGGACCACGCGGCCCATTGGGCTTCGAGTTCCTCGATGCGCACCAGGTCCTGACGGGCGGCAGGCGCTGGAGGTGGTGCTCGCATGGCGAGTGCCTCGTCAACGGACGCGATGCGTTCGTTGAGGTGCATCAACCGTGTGCACTGCGCGTCGAACGCCTCCAGCACGAGGTCCGCCTCATGCGGTGCAGCATCAAGGGCTGCTCGGAGGGCATGGGCCGGCCATCCCTCCGCTTCGCGCGCCCTGACCGCGACTTCGCGGTCGTCCTCGGCAGGATGCTCACCCATGGTTCCGAAGGACCATTTCGTCACCTCGTCCTTGAACATGTGCGCGCTGGTCAACCGTGAGACGGTCCTCCGGCGTCGAGGGCAGGGTCGCGAAGCGTCCTTCGTTGACGCACCGTGGACGGAGAGCATATAGCCGCCCCGACGCGGAACGCCAGCGATGGACCCGGTCATCGCGACCCTGCTCTCCACCACGCTCGGACTTGGCCTCGGAGGAGCCACGGCATGGAACGCGGTTCGTCGGCGCTGGAGGATGGAGGACGAGCGGCACGTGGTGGCCGCCCACGCCGACGCGGCCCACGCCGCGCATCAACAGCAGGTGCTGGACGATGTGCTCCAGCGGCTTGACCGCATGGAGGCGCTGCTCAACGACGCACGAATCGTGTTGCCTGACCTCGATGGGGCGATCCTCGCGCATCGCCTGCTGAGCGAAGACCACCCAGAGGTCGACCACCTGTGGTCCGCCCTTGACCGCATGTCCCTGTCGGTTCACGTTGACGAGGACGGTTCGCTCGTGGTGGACCCCCTTCGCCGCTCGATGCTGGAACGCTTGTTCAACGCGGTCTCGTCGTCCTCCGAAGCCATCGAAGGGCGGCTGACCACCGAGAGCATGTCGAGGCTTGCTCGACTCGCCGTGAGCCTTGGTGAGGACGGTGTCGCAGCAGCGTTGGTCGAAGCCGCCTTGCTCGACCGACCCGGTGACGCCGGGTTGCACGCCGTTGCCGAATCGATTGCAGCGCGCCGAGGTGACGCAAGCGCTCGTCGACGTCACCTCGAAGCACAACTGCGTGAACGCCCGGACGACACCGTCCTGCTCCGGCGGCAAGCGCACCTGCTCGCCTCCGCGGGCGAGGCCGATGCAGAGAGGCCCGTCCGTCGCCTCGAGGCGCTTGGTGAAGTGACCGCAGCCGATCGAAGCCTGCTCTCTGGCCTCCGGGCTCGCGCAGGTTCGCACGACGAAGCCCTCGTTGAAATCGAGACGGCGCTGAACGAGGACCCCACGCGCACCGACGATTGGGTGCGGCGTGGTGAACTGCTCGAGGCCGACGATGTGGACGCTGCCCTTGCCTCTGCGGAGGCCTGCTTGAACCTCGACCGCCAGCATGGGGCTGCGTGGGCGCTCAAAGCACGCTGCCTCGCACGCCTCCCGGACCGGACGCATGAGGCCCTCAAGTCGGCCACCCATGCCGTCGCTTTGGAGGCGGGCGGTTGGACCATGATCATGCTCAAGTCTGAACTTCAGGAATCCATCGGATCCTTCACCGCCGCCGAAGAGGGCCTGGAACGGGCCCTCACTGCGCACAGCGACGACCCCGACCTTCGTGCAGCCATCGCCACCCGCCACCTTGAGCGGGGGCGGCTTACGGAGGCACAAGCCCTGCTGGACGGTGCTCCCTCGGGCATGGAACATGCCTCGCTTCACCTCGTCGAAGGC
>JALRLN010000320.1 GCA_023254445.1 Candidatus Poseidoniaceae archaeon
GGAATGCCAACGAGACCCTGCCGGTGAGCGTGTCGTCGTCACCCAAATCAATGCCGTCGGTTCGGTCTACGTAGCCGTCCTGCGTCATCGAAGCGATGCTGGCGCGCATGGCGACGGTGTCGCTGATCGGTGCTTGGGCAACGCAGAGCCATGGTTTTCGCTCTGCAAGCGAAGCGATGAGCAGCGCGAGGTGCCCTCCTGCTGAATGCCCCATCACCATGGAGCGGAGCGGGTCCACCCCCTCCAACAACTCGACGTGGCCCCATGCGCGAAGGACGTCGCTGACGGTGTCCTGCCACACGCCTTCGTCGTCCTCCGACCATCGCTTGTATTCGACGTTCCAGACGATGAGCCCTTGCTTGGCGAAGTGCTCAGCGAGCGGCGTCATCAGGCTTCGGTCGTACGCTTTTCGCCAAAACCCGCCGTGCAGCAGCATCACGCACGGCGTGCCGTGTTCGGTGGTGAAGCGGCCTTCTTCGAGGGGCAGGTGCAGGTCGGCGACGTGGTCGGGCCCGTCCCCCCAGCGGACTTCGCGGACGACCATGTCGTGGCCTGATGGCCCAAGGTGGGAGAACCTGTCGGCTCAGGGGCAGACGCGTCGGCGGTCGCGCGGGAACAGGACGGTTTCACGGACGTTCTTGGCTCCGGTCAAGACCATCAGGATGCGCTCGACGCCGAGCCCCCAGCCTGCATGGGGTGGGACGCCGTGGCGGAAACCTGCCACGTAGAATTCGAATTCCTCAGGATCGAGG
>JALRLN010000321.1 GCA_023254445.1 Candidatus Poseidoniaceae archaeon
CATCAAGGAAGGGGCAGGCTGCATGCGAGCAACGCACCGCCGGAGGGCTTTGAGGCTGTCCACAGAATGGAGCCAGTGGAGGGATTCGAACCCCCGACCGCCGGATTACAAATCCGGCGCACTACCACCTATGCTACACTGGCGCAGCCACCGCTCGGACCTGCTGTTCTTGAACGTCGCCACGGACAGAAGCGGTGAAGGACGGTCGGTGTTCTCGCTCGGCCATGGTGGAGCACACCGGCTTGCTGCACCCCGCAGCCGCGTCGAAGCGGGGGCACGACCCCATCTTTGCGATGCTGTCCCGCTGCCGCGCGGCCGCTGACGCGGGGGCGGACGTGGTCAACGGCACGGTGGGGGCGCTGCTCGAGGACGACGGTTCCCTGGCGGTGAACGGCACCTACCTCGAGGCCATCCGTTCCGCGCCTGACGTCGAAGTGGCCGCGTACTCCCCGCTCGCTGGCCGTCCCGACTTCAACGACCTGCTCGTCTCGCAGCCCGACAACGGCGAGCAGGCGCTCGAGATCGCCGACATGCTCATCCGCTCCGGCGCGCTCGACATCATCGTCATCGACTCCGTCGCGGCGCTCGTGCCGCGCGCCGAGATCGAGGGCGAGATGGGCGACAGCCACGTCGGTCTGCAGGCGCGGCTCATGAGCCAGGCGCTGCGCAAGATGACCGGCGCGCTCAACAACTCCAACACCACCGCGATCTTCATCAACCAGCTGCGCGAGAAGATCGGCGTCATGT
>JALRLN010000322.1 GCA_023254445.1 Candidatus Poseidoniaceae archaeon
GTTTCAGTTCACTGAGTTCCTGATCACGAAGTGATCATATTCCGAAGAATATAGGAAGTCCTATTAGGTAATCTGGAGATCAAAGGATGCATGCGCCTCCCTCCAGCTTTTCGCAGCTAGCCACGACCTTCTTCAGTTTCTCAAGCCAAGTCATCCACCATACGGCGTATCTAAGCTTACTATTCAGTTTACCTTAACCATGATAATGTATCATGATTGCAATGATTCTCGATTGAGATGGACTTGAAGTGATTTGAACACCTAACCTCCCGCTTGCAAAGCGGGCGCTCTACCAGATTGAGCTACAAGCCCCTATGATGATCAATATATAATGTTCTACAAGAGCACCCGCAAGTGCTCTTGTAAAAGGAGGTGATCCATCTGCAGGTTCCCCTACAGATACCTTGTGTTGACTTAATCCGCCTCACTGAGCTATGATTTGAACCTACCCGAAAATAGATCCTCATCATAACCCTGCTCGGTTGACTTGACAGGCAGTGAGTGCAAGGGCCAGGGACTTATTCACCGCGCGTTAATAACACACGATTACTAGGGATTTCGGCTTCATGAGGGCGAGTTACAGCCCTCAATTCGAACCAGATTAGCTTTAAGAGATTAGCGTCTCCTCTCGGAGTAGCAACCCGTTGTTCTAACCAGTGTATGTCGCGTGTAGCCCAGGACATTCGGGGCATACAGACGTACCGTAGCCTGCACCTTCCTCATCCTTTCGAATG
>JALRLN010000323.1 GCA_023254445.1 Candidatus Poseidoniaceae archaeon
CGACGGCACCCAATGGGTGGACGAGGATGGTGACGGTTATGGCGACAACTCCAACGCGAGCAACGGCGATCGCTTCCTGAACGACTCCCTCCGATGGAGCGACCGTGACGGCGACGGCTACAGCGACCAGGAAGGCGACGACGCCTTCCCGCTCGACCCGACCCAGTGGTCCGACCAGGACGGTGACGGGTACGGTGACAATCCCAACGGTTCACGTCCCGACGCCTTCCCCACGAACAGCTCCGAATGGAGCGACCCGGACGGTGACGGTTACGGCGACAACAGCGACGCCTTCCGCTTCGATGGCAGCCAGTGGGCTGACCGAGACGGCGACGGCTTTGGCGACAACGCCAACGGGACCAACGCCGACGCGTTCCCTGACGACCCCACTCGCTGGAAGGATTCCGATGGTGACGGTATCGCCGACGAGGACGACGACTTCGAAAACGACCCCAGTCAAGGCGTGGACAGCGACGGTGACGGGTACGGTGACAACCCCAACGGCACGAACCCTGACGCGTTCCCCAACGACCCCAACGAGTGGCGAGACGGCGACGGTGACGGTTACGGCGACAACGGAGACGAGTTCCCGGTGGACGCCACGCAGTGGAACGACACCGACGGTGACGGTCACGGCGACAACAAGTACGGCAACCAACGCGACCACTTCCCCAACGACCCCACCCGGTGGCGAGATTCCGATGAGGACGGGG
>JALRLN010000324.1 GCA_023254445.1 Candidatus Poseidoniaceae archaeon
GGCCCCTCGAATTCGTCGATCTCCCACAGGTGCCCGTCGTCGGCGCGCCACAGGTAGCGCAGTTTCACGATCATCGGAAGCGAGATGTCGTCGAGGTAGGAGCGAACGAGCCCAACGGGAACGTCCGCTTCCTCTTCGGGGCCCACGGCCCCAACGCGCGGCCCTTTGAGCGTCAACGTGCCCCGCGCGCCCTCCTGACGGAGGCGAACGACCCAGTCGTTGCGGGCCTGCACGCGCTCGATGAGCGACGCCTCGAGGCCCTCGACAAGCAGCCGACCGTTGGCGAGCAGGGCGCCGCGAACGGGCTCGACCTCCAGGCACCCGTCGGGCAGGTAGACCTGCATCATCGGGACCACGCCCTCGTTGCTGTCCAACCACGGGCGTGGTCCACGTCCGTCCACGAGGAAACGGCGCTCGATTTCCACGCCGTCCATGGCCGATGCTCGTGCCGCGCCGCCATAGTCGTGACGATGCGACATCGGCGCAACGCACCCCTGCCTTCAAGAACACACGTCGCAAGGTTCTGCCATGAATCGACGGGCCACGCTCGCGCCCCTGCTCGTGCTGCTCATGCTGACGTCGGGCTGCCTTGGCCTCGTTAACAAGGTGACCGACCCTGACATGCAGCCGATCGAACTCCCCGAAGGGTGGGCCGACCTGACCGACCGCACCATCGCCAGCCCGCACCTCGAGATCGGAAGAGCACACGT
>JALRLN010000325.1 GCA_023254445.1 Candidatus Poseidoniaceae archaeon
GTACCATCCTGGAAGACCATGAATTCATGGAAGTCAGTCAGGTCAATGTTGACAGTGCTGTGTGTTGTTGTGTGGTCCCTAACTATAAAACCTGTTGTCTTAAATCTGATTTTTAAAGTGTATGTATTTGAAGTGTCAAAACTAGTCACATGAAATACTATATAATCTAAACTTGTACTGGTACCACTAACCACCTTCATTCTAAACTTATAAAACATCTGTGTGTCTACTGTGTTCTGAAAGGTGTAATACTTTATCTGTGAAGTGGTTTGAATCTGTAAACCATCAGAAGTAATTAATTCAGTTCCTGAACCTGTTGTGTTCCAGTTGGAAGAAGTTGATGGAAGCTGGTTATGGAACCAGTAGTCCTGATATGCTTCAAATTGATTTCTGTCAGGCTGGGGGACCAAAGCAGGGAAGTCAATGGTGGACCATCCACCAAAGTACATACATCCTAAACTTCTATTAGTTTTACATAAAATGACAGCCCTACCTTCCCACACAGTGGATTCCAGTAGTTCCAAAGTCACTGAACTGGAAGGGTCATACATAATACCCTGGTCTACTGCTGGGGTGTTGTCTTGGCTGATATAGTCCCAGGTTTCCCCCTGGTCTTTTGACTGAAATCCATACATGACCCCACTGGTGTCTAATACTGAGATGTAAATGACACCATCCTGGTACCAGGTAGTAATGGCACCACC
>JALRLN010000326.1 GCA_023254445.1 Candidatus Poseidoniaceae archaeon
GTCTTGAACTTCGAGGAACTCTGGGAACGCCACGCCGGCACTGTCGAGTTTAATCCACAAGATAGCGGAAGGCAAACCGAAGATGAAGATGGCCAGACCGGTAATGAGAACGGAGCGCTCTCGGTCGTAACCGTGGTCCACGAAGTTTCGAACACACAATTCCACGGTGGAAATCATCGACGTCAACGCGGCAAACGAAAGGGCGAGGAAGAACATCGCCGTCATGATGAGCGGTCCAATCGTGCCACCGGGCGCCTGTGCGAACACTTCTGGCAGCGCAAGGAAGGTGATGGCCGAGGACCCACCCGTCACGGTGGCGAGCGGGTCGGGGTTCACGGCGAAGATGGCCGAGAGCACCGCCAAACCGGCGATGATGGAGATGCTGTTGTTGGCCAAGCCCATCACGAAGGCGTTGAGGGTCGTGTCCTCGTCCTTGCGCATGTAGACCGCGTAGGTGATGCACATGCCCATGCCGGCTGAACACGACCACGCTGATTGGGACAGGCCGTTAATCCACACCGAGGGCTCGAACAGCATGTCAAAGTCCACGGTGAACATGAACAGCGCCCCGTCAAGGCTACCGTCCTCGAGGTCCATCCACAGGGAGAGGAAGAGCGTGAGGAACAGCAGAGCGAAGAGGGAAATCATCAGGTAGAAGTTGACTTTCTCGATGGCCTTGGCGCCTTTCCAAATCGTACC
>JALRLN010000327.1 GCA_023254445.1 Candidatus Poseidoniaceae archaeon
GTAGCAAACCTGATGGCCTTGTAACTCCCTGGACGAAGCCGCCCTGACTGATACGTAAGATAGGCTACTGCGAGTTCTGCTAGCCTCCTATCACCCAATAGACGAACAGGCTGATATCGAGGACGCTCAATACAAGGTCTAGGATCTGCAGCGGCACCACAGGTATTGGGAATGATGGCACCAGTTTGGTCAGTGTCTGCAGAAACATGCTGTTCTGCCTCCTTTACGAGGTTTGTGAATGTTTGGTTCAGCTCTGCCACACGGGCCTTGGCTGTTTTGGCATCTGCAGTCTTCAGGGATTGCTTCAGGGAAGATCCAAGAAGGGGTTGCAGATGTTGGGGATAGGTCCTGCGATAGACCCAGGTGTTATGCCGTTTGTAGGCATACTTTATCTGTGTCGACATGATGTCTCCTATTGGGGCAATTGCCCCGCTTTTCGTGTTGATTGGAAGTTTTTCGTTTGGAAACAACGAGGGGCTGGGTTTAAGCCCTTCCCTGACAGCTACACTCAGCTGTCGGTGGTTGTTTCCTGTGAGATGACCTGAACAATCAGCTCTATCTCTGGCTCGCCGTATTCCCCAGCGAGCGGTCCTGTTAGGACGGTTCCTGTGACAAGGTCGTCGTAGACCTCATCGACTTGGAACTGATGCTCTGGAATGTCATCAAACCCTGCAATGAGGACAATGCATCCAGGCTG
>JALRLN010000328.1 GCA_023254445.1 Candidatus Poseidoniaceae archaeon
ATCATTTGCAATTTGCTTACCAATTTTAGGGATGATCTTAAATGAAAAGAGATCATAAATTTTTTCAAGTGAGGAGTGAATTTTAGAAAATTCAAGAATCACAATCTGACCTCCTGGTTTAAGGCATCTGAACACTTCGTTTAACACAGACTGTTTGTTGGTCATGTTTCTTAATCCAAAACCAATACTGACCACATTAAATGAATTGTCAGGGAATGGAATTTGTTCTGCGTTAATGAGCATGGAGGGAATTATTAAGCCATGATCAATAATTTTTTTTTGACCCTCTTCGAGCATGCTTTGATTTATATCACTGTGAATGATAGATGCTTTTGGATTCTTTTTTTTGAATAAAATTGACAGATCTCCAGATCCTGCCGCAAGATCTAAAATATGATCATTGTCTTTAATAGTGATATTTGTAGCAACATAGCGCTTCCAAAATCGATGAAGTCCAAAAGACATGAGGTCATTCATTAAGTCATACTTGGAAGCAACCGATGAAAAGACTTCTTTGACTAATGGTTCTTTTTCTTCAATGTCGATTTCACTAAATCCAAAATGCGTTTTATTTTTTTTCAAAATGTTGTTTCAGTTTTATTTGATAGTCTTGCCATAAAATATCATAATTTGATGCCAATTCATAAAGATAATCCCATGTATACAAGCCCGTGTCATGCCCATCGCTGAAAAT
>JALRLN010000329.1 GCA_023254445.1 Candidatus Poseidoniaceae archaeon
GCTTCCCGGTGGTACGCATCGGCTTGAACTGGTCCTCGAGGACAGCACGGGGCTCCAGCGCACCGGTGGTGTTGACCTCAGCATCACGTCCTCCGCTCCGGAAGCGCTCATTCTTTCTCCCGACGACCGGGCCTCGTTGCCTCCGGGCGCCCTCGTGGAGCTGGTGGACGGTTCTGTGGACAGGGACGGTGATTTGGTCGTACGCGAGTGGCGTCTCTGGACCGCCAATGGACCGGTCGTGGTGTCCACGTCGGCGAACGACACCCTCTCGCTGTCCCCGGGCAACCACCACCTGTCGTTGCACGTCCGCGACGCCCGCGGCGCATGGGCGGAAGACCACGTCAACATCACCGTGCAGTCAAGCCTTCCACGGTTCACGCCGGACTCCCTTGAGGTCACCCCGCTCGAGGTGCCCTTGGGCACGCGCTCCACCCTCGGGCTGAGCGTCGAACTCAGCGATGCGGACGGAACGACCGAACTCGTGCAAGCGACGGTCACCCACGGCGACCAAACGTGGACCTTCAACCTCAGCGACGGCGACGGGGATGGGATCTGGACCGGCAGCATCGACGTGGTGTTCGATGACCTCGGCCGTCCGTACGTGCGCGTTGTGGCCATCGATGGCGAAGGGGAAGACGCTCAAATCGACGTCATTTCGGTGTACATCGACGTTGTCGAAGCCCCGGCAGACGG
>JALRLN010000032.1 GCA_023254445.1 Candidatus Poseidoniaceae archaeon
CCGCATGCGGAGGGGCTGCGGCATCGATGGCCGCGAACACCTCTGCTTTGAGTTCGGGGATCTCCGGCACCGCTTCGATGACGAGGTCGGCGTTGGCAACGGCCTCCACCAAAGTGGAGACCGCTCGAAGGTTAGCCGACCACGTTGCTTTCTGTTCGGGGGTGGTCTTTCCCCGTGCGATGCCCTTGTCCCAGAACGCCTCGATGCGCTGCATCCCTCGCTCCAAACCCTCAGGAAACGCGTCGTGCAACGCCGTGGCCCAACCGGCCTGAGCGCACACCTGTGCGATGCCCGCTCCCATCGTGCCAGCGCCGATGACGGCGACGTTGTGGATGTCCATGCGCCCCGGTTCCACGCAGGCCCCATCAGGTCTTCGCCGGCTCGGATTGCGCCAGCATGACTCCGCCGATGATGAGGGCGAAGGCAAGGACGAGGCTCAAGCCGAGGTGCTCGCCAAGGATCAGCCAGCCGCTGAGGATGCCGAAGATGGGGACGAGGTAGACGTAGGCCGATGCACGGCTGGCGCCGATGCGCTCCACGCCTTGGGCAAACCAAACGTACGTGAGCACGGTGGAAATCAAGGCAAGGAAAGCGATGGAGGCCATGCTGACGACGCCGACGTCAGGCACCCCGTGACGAACCGTTTCCCACCCCGTGAGGGGCGTCAACATCAACAGGCCGGCCGTCGATGCCCACACGGTGAGTTCCAACGGACCCATGGGTCCGTCGTGCTCGCTGGCCTTGACGTCCATCGCCCGGCGCATCATGAGGGTCGAGGAGGCCCACGACAGCGCTGCAAGCGCGATGAACCCGTTCCCAAGCCAGCGTTCGGAGGCGGGGATGTCCGCATTCGGTGAGGCGACAAAGAGCACCGTGACCCCAAGCAGGCCGAGCACCAACCCGCCCCCCAAGCGTGAGGTCAACCGCTGCCCGAGCACCACGACCGCAAGGAGTCCTGTGAAGAGTGGATTCAGGGTGATGACGAGCGAGGCGTCACCGGCGGCCGTCCATCGCATGCCGAGCATGAAGAACACCTGGTACAGCACGGTGGAGCACAATCCGATGGCCACCACGCGTCGGCGTTGCGGACCGGTGGGGCGTTGGAGCCCTTTGGCGACGTGCAACCAAAGCAGGAAAACGGGAACGGCGATCAAGTATCGGAGCCATGCCGCGGTGATGGGATGCTCACTCAGGTCGGTTGCCACAAAGCGCCCTGCGGTCCACGCCACGCCCCATGCGGCTGCAACGAGCGTCAGCTTCGCGTGGGTGGTGGCGTGGTTCATGCAAAGCGCTCCAGACCGACCTGGAGCACGCGGGCTCGGGGGAGCCCAATCTCCGGCAGGCCCGCGGCGGGCGCATGCTTCTTGAGGCCCTCGATGCGAGAAACATAGAGGCCGTAACTCGCGATGTCATCGGGGCGGAACGGGGTAGGCAAGCCCATCGCTTCCAAGGATGCACAGGCTGCTTCGGAATACACCGGAAAGACGCGGGACACAAGGTGGGCCCACGCGGAGATGCGCGCCGCATCCACCCCGTCGAGCGTCATGAGGTGTTCAAAGAGTCCGACGTCTGGATACCGTGCCGTGCGGAGGGCCATCTCCACTTCCATGGCGATGTCCTCAGGCCACGCGAACGGGTCATGGCCCATCCACCGGTCCGCCACGCGGACCGTCTCGAGCAAGCCAGCCTCCTTCGCGGAGAAAATCACGGACTGGTACTCCAGATCGTCGTGCATGCCGGCAACGAGGGCCGGGAGCTCCTCGTAGAAGCGTTCGCATCGTTCGGCATCGACGCCGTACAGCTGGACGGGAATCATGCCCGCTCCTCCGTGACCTGCTTCAAGAAGGCCCGTTCACGGCCTCAAGCGGTCGCGCCGATTCCGGTGGCCCGCTGGCGCTCGGAGAGCGGCTTCTCAGAGATCCATTGCTGCTCGAAGAGTGCCGGAAGGGCTGCCTCGTCCTCGGCCGTCGGAAGCACAGAGGCCGTGTAGGCCGCCCACGCCTCATCATCGCCTTCGAAGGGCGTGCCGTCCACGTTGTAGCGCCCCTTCGCGAAAGCGCCGATGTCGCGGTTGAAATTCTCATGCGGCACGTAGAGCGGCGCAGCCCCTTCGGGGAGGTACCCAGAGAGCGCCTGAACGGCGTCAACGATCTCCTGATGGTAGTGGCCACGGGCTTCCTCGTTGAGGGTTGACTTTTCGACGGCAACGCCATCGGCTTGCTTCGCCCGCTCTTCCCAGCGGCCCTTGATGCCCCACACGTAGGCCCATTCCGCCGACGTGGATTCGTCGACGCCGAACAGGTCGTGTGCGGTGCTGACCCACTTGTTGATGTAACGTTGAAGCATGTCCAGCGGGATCACGCCGGCCGTGATGATGCGGCGCAGACCGTTGGAGCCAGTACCCAAGTGGAAGGACTCCTCCTTCAGCATCGGGCCCATCGACGCCGCGAGCGGCTTGAAACCGGACGTGGAGAGCATGCCCAACTGGAACTTGCCGTCGCGGTCAACGAACATGGTGTAGCAGAAGAAGTCGAGCCAATGGGGCATTGGGCGGTTGAAGGCGCCGAGGAGTCGGTCGCCGTCCTGGGCGTTTCGCTCGAGCAACTTCTGAGCCTCGCGGCGCCCCTGCTGTCCGAAGTAGGTCATGAGCAGGTAGGCCATCTGCCACCCGTGCCGCTGTTCTTCCGCCATGATGCGGGCTGCTGCGTACCGGTCGTACTCGGTGGGAGCGCTGGCCAGGAGGTGGCGCTGTTGCTCCACGGAGGCGAACTCGGTGTCGCCCTGAACCGTGATCATGGTGATGAGGGCGTCGCGCATGTTTTGCTGCGGAACCTGCATGGCACGCTCCCACTTGGCACGGCCTTCGAGGTCGCCGAACTCGATGGTGTCGCCGGCGCGGTCCCAGTCAAAGAGGACGTCGAGCTCGAAGTCACCGAGCCACGCGCGGTCAAAACCGACGCGGTCTTGCCACGCCTCAAAGTTCGCAATCCAGTCGTCCCATGTTTCGGGAAGGTCGTCCATGGCGTTTGGAGGGCCGCACCTGCCTTTGGATATTTGCGAACATGTTCGCGTGAACATGTCCACCTCAGCCGTTCCTGCGGCGGATTTCTTCCGCAAAGGTATGCATCACCGTGGATTCAATTCGGTGCATCTGGGCGGACAATGTGGATTTTGCCACGCCAAGCATGTCCGCGAGCGCCGTGATGGTGGTCCTTCGCGGTACGTCGTAGTACCCTTCCCGCAGGGCGAGTTCGTAGACCTGATGCTGCCGCTGGGTGAGGAGGTGGGACGACGTGGCTCGTGTGGACAGGAGCCTGTGCGGAATCGCATCATCTCGAAAGCGTTCGATGAGGTTCCGAACTTTGCCTTGCGTGCATTCAAGCGTCCACTCCACCCACCCGTCGCGTACGTCAAACGGGGTGTGGGGAATCACGCCCACGTCCATCAGCGGACGAAGGAACCCACCCCCGCCGGCGCTGATCTCCACCGTGGCGTGGCTGGCGTCGAGTTCGCGAAGGTCATCGATCTTGGCGTGCTCGCGAATGGAGGTGAAGAGGTTCGTTGTCCCAGACACACGAGCCGTACCCCGGCCACGCCCGAGCGGCATCGTTTCCTCGATGCGCAGAACGTCGTTCGGATTGCCACGTGTGACGTCACCGGCCCAATGACCGTCCGGCAACCGAACTTCGATGCGGACGTGGTGGGTGGCCATGCCCTGAAGTCGAACATGTTCGCTTAAGGCTGTGCTCTCGACCGTGGGGTTCAGCCGAGCAGGTCGTGGTGTTCCTCGATGTAGCGAATGGTGATGTCCCCGGCCATGAAGTCCGACTCGTCCATGATGCGACGATGCAGGGGCACGAGGTGCTCCACGCCGGTGATGACCGTCTCGTCGAGCGCGGTCCTCATCCTTCGGATGGCGTCATCCCTGTCGCGGCCCCAGACCAGCAATTTGGCCAACAGGGAGTCGAAGCAACCCGGCATTTCGTACCCGGGATGTGCGTGCGTGTCGCATCGAATACCGAAGCCAGACGGGAAATGGCAGTCCCAGACCCGTCCAGGCGAAGGGATGAATTCACGAGGATCTTCTGCGTTGAGCCTGCATTGGATGGCATGGCCTCGCCATGAAATCTCGTCTTGGCCAAGGGGGAGGTCCTCGCCTTGAGCGACCCGAATGCCGAGTTCGACGAGGTTGTGTCCGGTGATCAATTCCGTGACCGTGTGCTCCACTTGGACACGAGGGTTCACCTCAAGGAAGTAGAAATCGCCAGCCGCGTCTCGAAGGAACTCAAAGGTGGCCAGGCCCTTGTAGCCCACAGATTCTGCGCCTGCACACACCAGGGCGCCGATTTCAGCGCGCTTGGCGTCATCGAGCCACGGCCCTTCTTCCACCAGCTTCTGATGGCGACGCTGGATGGAACAAAACCGCTCACCGAAATGAATGGCACGCTCACCGTCCGCAAGAACCTGAAATTCGACGTGCTGTGCTCCTTGGATGTACTTCTCAACAAACACACGGTCGTCACCAAACGCAGACCGTGCGCGGCTTTGGCACAATTTGAGCGCCCCTTCGAATTCGTGCTCAGCTTCGACGATCTGCATGCCGATGCCACCGCCGCCAGCGGCGGCTTTGATGATCACAGGGTAGCCGATGTCGTCCGCCAATGCTGCAGCGACCGCTGCGTCTGAAATCGGCTCGCTGCTCCCCTTGGCCGTTGGCAGGCCCGCCGCTTCCATGGCTGCCCGCGCTTCGATTTTGTCGCCAAGGAGGGTGATCACGTCCGCGGAGGGGCCGATGAAGGTGATGCCCTCCTCTTCCAGCCGGCGAACAAAGGCGGCGTTTTCGGCCAAAAATCCGTACCCTGGGTGGACGGCGTCGCACTCCAACGTTTTCGCGGCTTCCACCACGGCCTCGATGTCGAGGTAGCTGTCGAGCGGGTTTGAGCGAACGATCTCAAGCGCCACATCGGCGAGCCGAACGGGCAAGGACAGTCGGTCCTCGCGTCCATGAACAATGGCGGCTTCAATGCCGAGGTCCCTCAGCGCTCGAAGGATGCGCAATGCAATTTCGCCGCGGTTCGCAATCAGCACCCTGCGGAAGGCCATGTGACGAGGTGGTCCAACGCCGCCTATGATGCCAACGGTTCTGGGGCGCATGGCCCCCAGAAATGACGTTGTGGATTGGTCGATGCCAAACGATGTTCAGTAAACGTCGCGGAGGTAGCGCTTCTCGTCCTTCATCATCGTTTGTTCGATGAAGTGCGTGGCGTCGGCCTCGGAGAGCCCACCGTGTTCCATGGCGATCTCGATCAGCGCCCTGTGCACGTCCTTGGCCATGCGGGATTTGTCACCGCAGATGTAGAAATAGGCGCCTGCTTCGAACCATGCCCAGATCTCAGCACCGTGCTCCTTGAGGCGGTGCTGGACGTAGATTTTCTCCTCTTGATCGCGCGACCACGCCGTCGTGAACCGATACAAGTCACCCGAGTCCATCCAGTCCTCGATTTGTTCCTTGTAGTAGAACTCCGTTTTCTCGGATTGGTCGCCGAAGAACAACCAGTTCCTTCCCTTGGCCTTATCGACCACGCGTTGTTCCATGAAGGCCCGGAACGGGGCAATCCCGGTCCCAGGGCCGACCATGATGATGTCCACATCACCGTCTTCGGGGAGGACGAAGGATTTGGTTGGGGACATGAAGACCCCAACGGGGGTTCCGCTGGTGCCGATCTCATCGGCAAGGTACTGCGTGCACAAGCCGCCGCGTTGACGGCCGTGGTACTCGAAGCGAACGATGCCAACGGTCAACTCCACCATGCCGGGGTGCGCATCGGGCGAGGACGAAATGGAATACAGACGCGGCTTGACTTTCCCGACGAGGCTGAGGAATTCCTCCGGGGTGTAGGTGAGGTTGAACTCACGCATGATGTCCACATAATCACGCGTCCAGAGGTAATCGGCAACGGCGTCTGCGTCTGCGTTGATGGCTTCGACCCTGCTCCTGTTGTCCTGCTTTCCACGTCCCTGTGCCAAGGCAGCGGGTGCAGGGCCCGTGCGGTCACGCTGGGTCATCTCGAGGTTCATGCGAAGCCCGCTCGCCTTCACTCGGTTCAGCAAATCCGCCACAAAGGACGAGGTGGCCATGTGGATTTCTACGTCCTTCTTGAGGGCCTCGCGCAAGGTGCGCTCACCGGCATGGGTGGTGACCGCGTGCTCGGGGTCCCAGCCTTGGAGCGCGATGAGTTCGTCCACAATGTGAGGAGGGTTTTCGGGAACCACGCCGAGGGCGTCGCCTGCTTTGTAGGTCAGACCGGAGTCGCCGAGATCGAACGCGATGTGGCGCGTTTCCTTGCTTGAGCCAGCCCCGTTCAGCACGTAGTTTTCGGTGACGGTCGAGGCGTACGGGTTCTTCAGGGACCACTCGGTGGACATCAGCATCACCGACGAGAACGTCGTTGCGAGCCACCTGCAGGCTCCTTATCATCGTTCGCAACTGCTCGTCAGGTGGACGATGCGATGGGTCCATGACGCTGAGCGGGTGTCGGTGGGCATGGCGCCCCGAGTGGACCTGCTCGGGACGGGAAACGCCTTCCTTCCACGTGGCCGCTTCCACTCGATGGCCTTGGTGGACGGCATTCACCTCATCGACGCCTCGCCTACCGCCCTCGCCTCGTTGCGGCGTGCAGGGCGTTCACCGGCTGACCTTCGGTCGGTGTTGGTGACCCACACGCACGGCGACCATGTCTTTGGTTTCCCCTTCTTGCTCCTCGAACGCCGCTACATCTCCGACCGCGAAGGCCTTCATCCATTGACCGTGGTCGGGGCGCCGGGGGTTGAGGAACGGTTGCGTTCCCTCTGTGCATTGGCCTACCCGGGCAGCCTTGACGCTCTCTTGGATCAGGTGACCTTCCTCACCACGCCAACGGGCATGCTCGAGGGGGGTTGGACGTACAAGATGTTCGATGTGCACCACGATGCGGCGACCGTCCCTCACGGATACACGCTGCGCCACGTCGATGGCGCCTCTGTGGTCCATGGTGGCGATACCGGCCCCTGTGCTTCCTTCGAAGGGGCGGTCGCCGGGGCCGCGTTGACCGTTGTCGAAATGGGCGTCCCAGAATGGGTCCCAACCGAGCACCACCACCGTCCAAGCGACGTCGTGGCCTTGGCGGAACGCCACCCAGACGTTCGCTTTGCGGTCACGCATACCTTCGTTGACGACGACGGGCCTGGGCCTGTGACCGTCACGGCGGATGAGCCCCCGATGCCCGCGAACGTTCACCTCTCGTCCGACGGCGACGCATGGGAATGGGATGGAACGGAGTGGACGCCGCTCCAGTGACGCTGTAAGAATCCGGCGTCGAACCCGCAGAAATGGTCCGGTAATCGTCACCGGTTATAGCCGCTCCGTGGGGTCGGAGTTGGCCGATTCCGAGACCTTCTGTGGGCAGGCTTATGAGGGGGACTCGGACTCCGAGAAATCATGCTGGCGCCTGCCCCAATCGCTCCCTCGGTTGGGTATGAAGCGGGGTGGCGCTCGTGACGGGCAACATCTTCGATGAGGCTTTGGAGCGGGCCACGCTCTTCCGAAACAAGGAGCACCTTCGGCACAGCTTCCGACCTTCGCACCTGCCGCACCGGGACAGGGAAGTCGAACAACTGTCGTTCAACCTCCTCGAAGCCCTTCGTGGGCAGATTCCATCGAACATGATTCTGTACGGCGTGACCGGAGCGGGAAAGACGGCCGTCACGTCCTTCGTCTGCAACCAACTCGTCGAGAAGGGTGAGCAAATCGGACGCTCCGTGCACGCCATCACCGTCAATTGCCGGCAGATCGACACGCAGTACCGCGTGCTGACCCATCTCGGAAACTCCCTCCTTGAGGATCACGAGGTCGACGAAATCCCGTTCACAGGGTGGCCAACCGACCGGGTGCTCAACGAACTCGTCCGTCGCATGGAGCAGCGGCAGGGCGTCTACATCCTCGTGCTTGACGAAATCGATCACCTCGTGCGAAAGGCAGGAGACGACTTGCTCTACAACCTCACCAACCTCAACAGTTCGTTGAACAAGGCCCGTTGTTGCGTGATTGGCATCTCCAACGACCTGAAGTTCACCGATTTCCTCGACCCTCGCGTTCGTTCCCGCCTCGGTCAGCAGGACGTGGTGTTCAACCCATACGTCGCGGACCACCTGAGGGACATCCTCGTCGAACGCGCAAGTTCCGCGTTGCGGGACGATGCTCTTGACGAGGGCGTGATTGAACTCTGTGCAGCCCTCGCTGCTCAAGAGCACGGCGATGCCCGTTGTGCCCTGGACCTGCTTCGTGTGTCCGCGGAACGTGCTGAGATGGAAGGCTCACCCATGGTTGGTATGCACCACGTGCGCGCTGCTCAGTCCCAAATCGAGGCCGATCAGATCACACCGGTCATCCGCTCGCTTCCCTCCCAGCAGAAATTGGTGCTCGCCGCCGTGTTGCTCGCGGAACGTTCGGGTGCGAAGGGCATTCAAACGGGTGAGGTCTACGACATCTACGATCAGGCGTGCCTCCATGTCGGCAAATCCTCGTTGACGCCTCGTCGTGTGTCCATGCTCATCTCGAACCTTGACATGCTTGGCGTGATCACTGCGCGCACCGTGAGTCGAGGGCGGTACGGGCGAAGCAAAGAGATCCACTCGAGCCTTCCTCCAAACGTGGATGCTGAACGGATCATTTCCGAGTCCGACGACGACCTCGCTCCACTCTTCGCCGCAACCTACCGGCGACAGACGAGGCTCTGAGCGAGGCACGCCGCCGCTGCGACGTCGTTATAACAGGGAGTCAGGTGGCGAGCGACATGAGTGAAGCCGTCACGGACGACCGTGGGCTGGTGCAGATGGTGCTTGAACCGTCCGCGACCTCTGCTCGGTGGTTCGTCGGCTTGGGTGCGTGGGGCCTCCTCTTGGCGGTGCTGAACATCCTCCACCTCGCACATCCGACGCAACGCATCTCGTGGGCTGGGGTGCTGACGATGGGTGAGTTGAACAAGGCCTTCGAGCCCCAAACGACCGCGAGCGCCTTCGTGGCCAGCGATGCTGTGTTCATGGCGCTCTGCGGCGGAGCGCTCTTCCTCGGGCTTCGTTCCATTGCCAAGGAAGACGGAGGCGTGGAGCAGTTCCTGAAGAGCCTCCTTTCCAACCGCACCTGGAAGGCCCTGTCGTCGACGAAGGACGGGGCGACCATGACCATGGCTGCCTGGAGCCTCCTCGTCGGTCTGCTCTTCTACCTCGTGTGGGGCCTCCGCTACAGCGGTTGGTTCGACCCGGGCGTCTACTCCGTCAGTGCCATCCTCGTCGCGTTTGGGTTCGGCCTCCGCTTCTACTCCATCGCCGACGAGGGCCGTCGTCAGGCCGCCACGAGCGAACGGAGCATGGTCGCCGTTGGAAATTCCTCGTTCGCCACCCTCTCTCGAGCAGAACAGAAGGCTGCACGTCGCGCTGAGGCGAAGGCCAAGGCCCTCGCGAAGGCCGAAGCAAGCAAGGCCGTTTCCGCGCCTGCACTCCCCGCCGAAGAAGAGTGATTGATCACCGCTCGCGGTGGCCGTTCGCTCCGGTTGCGGCGTCCCACACCCCGAGCACGAGGCCGGTCCAAAGCCCCCATGACCAGGTGAGGATGAGCAAGCGAAGGCGAAACGACGTGGGTCCGAGGATCGACCCGGCTCCGAAGGTCCGTTGCGAGGACGCGATGGCCTGCCGGTTGACGCTCCCCAAGGCCGTCGCCCACATGCTCATCTCCGTGAACAGCAGGAGACCAAAGGCGAGGGCGAAGGCTGCTTCTGGTACGGTACCGATGTCGTCGCTCCATCCACGGTTGAGGTAGGTGCTGAGCCCGACGACCACGCACGTCAACGTCGCGAGGCGAAGCGGGAGGTTGGCCAGCACCAGCCATGACGTCCCAATGAAATCGAAGGCCATCCCCTTGCGCGCGCTGCGGGGCCACCGACGCATGATACGGACGTGGGCTCGTGCGTCGCGTCGCCGTTTCGCGACGAAGCGGTGTCGGCCTTCCTCCGGGACGTGTCGAACGAGGGCGTCTGGGGCATAGACGATTGAACCTCCCGCTGCGATGAGCGCAAGGCTGACTTCCATGTCCTCTGCGTGGTACCACGTCGGATTGAACCCGCCAACAGCGTGCAAAGCGTCCGCTCGAAACATCGAGCACGGTCCGTTCGCTAAGCTCGTGCGTCGAGGTCGGCTCCTGTATTTCCGTTCAATCTCAGCCGATCGGAGGCGTGAAACGAGATCATCGCCCTCCTCAAAGACGGTACGGCCGGTGACCGCAACGACATCTTCGCCTTCGAGTTCTTCCCGGGCCGTCATCAGGGATGAAATCCAATCTGGCATTGGCCGCACATCGATGTCGGTGATGGCAATCCATTCCCCGCGAGCGGCAGACCGAGCCGCTTCCCGTGCAGCGGAGAGGCCCTCTGGCTCGCGTTGCACCACGGTCACGGGAATCTCTCCCTCGGGGTCGTGGTAGGCCTGCAGGACGGCGCCGGAGGCGTCGGTTGATCCATCGTCCACGGCAATGATTTCCAGCGGCCGCCAGGTCTGCTCCAACAAGGCGTCCATGCAGCCCTTCACCCACGCTTCACCGTTTCGTACGCAGACGGTGACGCTCACGAGCGGCACGGTGCCGGTCATCACGCCACCTCAAACCCGTTGAGGATGCGCCTGCATCGCTCTTTCATCTCCAGCGTGCTTCGTTGGAGCATCACCCCGCGGCCCGGCATGCCAAAGACAATCACGGCACTCAGCGGGGCCATCAGGTGGAGGTACAGCGGCGCAAGGTCCTCTTCGCCGTCCACGTCCACAAGGCACGTGGTGTCCCCTCGCATCGCCACCATGAGGCAGTGAAGCAGATCTGGCGTTAATCGCCCAGCGGGTGAACGAGCGCTCAAACGTCGCTCAAAGCGATGGGTGTTCACGCGCTCCGCCTCTTCCAACCTCGAGCGCTTTGTGAGGCCGTCGACCAGCGCAACGTCAGGAACGATGCCCATCTCAAGCAAGGTGCGAGCAGTGACGTCGCCCACGGCGATCAAAGGCGAGGTGTGGGGCTGAAGGGTTTCGACGAGGGCGCCCATCGCGACCTCTGGGTGGTCTTCAGGCCCATCGAACGGCTCCCCTGCTGGCTCTTTGAGTCGAAGGCCAGCCTCCAAGGTCATGACGAGGTCATTCGTTGTCCACGAAGCCTGAATCCACGCTGCGCCGTGCAGGTCGCAATCACCAGCACGGATGCGGCTCGAGGAGAGGATGCCTCCGTCCTCGCAGCGACGGTGTGGGACTTCGATGAGGACGAGCGGTGAGCGTCCTTGCTTGGCACGCTCCTGATTGATACGTTCACCCCCTGCGAGCGTTTCCGGACTTACGACGAGCGCATCGGCGGTCGGGTGCTGCGGCGCAGGCCCCATCTCGTCGTCCAAGGTGTGCAGGCTCCATCCCATCGGTTGGAGGTCCTGAAGCGCTTGATGAACGGACTCGAGGCGATCGTCGAAGGGCTGCACGTACGGTCCTTTGGACGACGCCATCCGATCGCTGGTGACGTGGACCTCCAGATGAGCGGCCGCACCAAGGCCGGTGCTCAGAAGATCGAGATGTCCGTCGTGCAGCCTGTCGAAGGTGCCACCGACGAGGCACCGCTTGAACCGAGGCGGGTCCATTGGTGGGAGGGCTGCCTTTCGGTGCTTATGGGAATCGGCGTGGCAAGGTGAGGGTGAGGGGGTCTGTTCCCCCGCGCGAACGGCCCGTATCATCGCCGTGCGGCTCCAAGGCCTGACCCAAGCGCGGGGGGAGGTCTGTGCAACCGGTTGGTTGTCTCGGATTCATCCTGACGTCGTCCGAGGACCCTTTGCCGGTCACGATTCCGCTGTTGCACCACCCGTCATTCCCGAGGGTCGGGGCGGTCTTCGAAGCGGTCCACGGCCTTGGTATCAGACGTCATCGCCGGTTGCACAGTGGCTCGGCCTGATGTTGCAGGTGTGGCGTAGGTACGTTATCGCCTTCGGCTTTGAACGCGTCGGCGCTGGATTTCGCGGCCAACAGCATCCGAGCGCCCCTCCAGGCCAACGTGGGGTGGCCACGTTTCGGTTGGCCAGAGCAACCAGCAGGCGTGAATGTGTGAACGACCGCGGGGCGGAGGGCGCTGCTCTTCCCGGGCCATGACCCCTTCGAGCAAGTCATGCACACCATCGTGCCCCGGTCCTTCGTCCACGAGGTGCAGGTCCACCAAGGCGGCGGCCGTCACGTCCTCCACCCGTTGTGGGGGAATGCCGGGTGCTTGCCCTGCCTCGCGAAGGGAGCACGCAACCACCCACGGGACACGGGTGCTGGCCAACCACCGGCGGCCGCGTGCTGTGGCCGCCATCTGCGTCAGCCAAGGCGTGGACCATGCAGCCCACCACGCCATCGGAAGCCGCTCGCAGATGGACATGATCAGGTCCGTGGACATCACCCCCGTTCCCGCCTGCCTCCATGCCTTCCACGTGTCCAAACGTTCGTCCAACGGCCCGTCTTCGAACAAGAGCCGGTCCGCGACAGATTCCCAGTGCACGGGGAGCAGCACCTCAAAGTGAAGCGGGTCGGAAATCCACGCGTCGATGTCCGACGCTCTGGCGGGTTGGCCAGGCGGGGAAGCAAGCAAGCGTGCTGTGGACGCAACGGCGTTGGACGATGCGTTTCGTCCCTCCGCTTCCCCGCGGTCTGGCAGCACATGAACCAGGTGCAGCGCGGCTGCTGCGCGGTAGGCCTCATCCCCATTCGACGCATGCCGAAGCAGCCAACCTGCCGATGCGTTGCGTACGTCATGCAGCGGCATCCATGATGCAGGGACTCGGTCGTGAAGACGTTCCCAACGTCGCTCGCGCTCACCCGCCGTTGATGCAATCCACGATGCGATGGCGTCGATGGGCTCCAGTTCGTCTGCCAACGCATCGTCTCCATCGGGCCACGCTGCGAGGGCTTCGCGGCGAGGGAAGTCTGGATCATGTGTGCTGCGTGGTCCCTCGATGACTGGCCTCGCTTGCGGGTTGATGGAGAGCAGGGCGCGGGCGTGCTCTGGAAGATCACCGTCCCAGATCCG
>JALRLN010000330.1:0-439 GCA_023254445.1 Candidatus Poseidoniaceae archaeon
TTCCTCCGCAGAAGGAGGACTGGCACCTCCCGCCCGTGCGTCCGCTCGTTGCACCGTGCTTCTGGTCAAGCGTTGCAGGGGCGTGCATGGGGGTGTTGCCCGGCATGACGGCCAGCCAGGCCACGGTGCTCGTGATGGGCGGTCGAAACCTCCACGCGCGGGCCAAAGGGTTGGAAGGTCCCGGAATGGACTGGGAAACCCGGAAACTCATCGACATGAGCGACGAGGAACTCCTCGAACTGGCGCTGCTTGAAGCCGAAGGCGGCGACGAGGGGCTCCAAACGAGGCAGGACCTCGAGATCATCGCCATCCTTTCTGCGGTGAACACCGCCGTGACGGTCATGGTCTTGGGCTTCCTCTACATCATCGGCAGGTCACGTTCAGGAGCAACGCTCGCGCTGAAGATGATGTATCCCGTTGAGACGTGGAGCGCCGTCCA
>JALRLN010000330.1:449-692 GCA_023254445.1 Candidatus Poseidoniaceae archaeon
ACCCTCGCGGCGGGCCTCATCGCCGTCCCGATGATGCGGCACGTTGGTGGCGCGGTGCTTCGCCTCCACGCCACCATTCCGCTTCGCCACATGGTGCTCGGCGTCGTTGGATTTGTGGTGGCCCTTGTGTGGTGCTCCACGGGATGGATCGGCCTTGGCGTGTTGGTGGTCGGCACCTTTCTTGGCCTCTTGCCACCCCGGATTGGGATTCGGCGCAGCCACGGGATGGGCATCATCCTCGTG
>JALRLN010000331.1 GCA_023254445.1 Candidatus Poseidoniaceae archaeon
ATCCTGCCCAAGGTGTGCTCCGGTGAATGGATTGGAGCGATGGCGATGTCGGAGCCCGATGCGGGGACGGACGTCCTCGGGCTTGGCACGACCGCCGTCCAGAACGACGACGGTTCATGGGTGCTGAACGGTCGAAAGATGTGGATCACCAACGGGACCCTCGATGAGGACGGCACACCCGCGGACGTGGTGTGGGTCTACGCCCGCACCGGCACGGACGACCGCGGGCGCGTGCAACTGAGCACCTTCCTCGTGGAAGCAGGGATGCCTGGGTACAGCGTCGGTCAGAAAATCATGGACAAGACGGGCATGCGGGCCTCGAACACGGCCGAACTCGTCTTCGAGGACTGCCTTGTTCCCGCGGAGAACCTTGTCGGTGAGGTCGGTGGTTCGCTCGTCCACATGATGGGCAACCTTGAGCTCGAGCGGCTCACGCTCGCAGCGATGTCCCTCGGCATCGCGCGACGGGCGCTCACCGAGATGAACCGCTACGCCGGTGAGCGGGAGGCCTTCGGCCGGCCCATCCGTGACTTCGGGCAGATCCAACGCCACGTGGGGGACTCGTGGGCCAAGTACCGCGCCATGCGGGCCTACATCTACGACACCGCTGCGTCGTTGTCCATCGGAGAAGCGGGCCAACGCCTCGACTCCGACGGCGTCAAATTGTTCG
>JALRLN010000332.1 GCA_023254445.1 Candidatus Poseidoniaceae archaeon
CCAGCACCACTGCACCTCAGAGGAAGGCAACCATTCTGAAGGCGGCAGCTGTCCGGCTCCAGGTTGGGCGAGCCACTCAAATCGTCCGACTCCTTCTTCATTGACCCCCAACAGGCGCCCTTTCCAACGGCGCTCTTGAACCATGAATTCTCGGACTTCACCAAGCGCAAACAACGCGTCGTGGTATTCGCTCAAAGAGAGGTCTTGCTTTGACTCGTTCGGCCCGCTGTTCAATCGAGTGACCACGGCTTCCGCCAAGTTCACGGCGAGAGATCGTGGGTCGAATTGGACTTGCCAAGCTTCGGAAAGGCTGACTGCGGGGTAGCTTCGGGTCAACCTGCTCGAGTCCACGTTGACCCCAATTCCAATCACCGCCGTCGTCCATTGGTTGCCTCGCCACATGTTTTCGACCAAGATTCCGGCCACTTTTCGGTGCTCTCCGGCATGCCAAACCAACACGTCGTTGGGCCATTTCACTTGAACGGCTTCGGGGGTTTGGGTTGCAGGGAGAAGCCCTGTCAGCACGCCGTGAACCGACAAAGCGACTTCCATGTTGACGCGCGCCGGATGCCAGTCCTTTTGGACGGGGAGGGCCAAGCTCATGCAAACGTCGCGACCCGCCTCTGAACTCCAGCGTCGATCGCGTTGCCCTCGGCCTTCGGTTTGG
>JALRLN010000333.1 GCA_023254445.1 Candidatus Poseidoniaceae archaeon
CATGACTCGGATCTTCGCCGGGATACCACGACGGTTGCTCCAATGTGACTCGCTTGAGATAGTCCAGAACCTCTGCACCGGCCTCAGTCGAAAAACATCGAACAAAGGCCAGATTCAAGTCTTCTTGCGCAATCTTAGTTTCTTTAAGATGCGTATTATCTGATAGGCGTAGGCCGTCCCAGCCTTCCATGTTTCACTCCTATTGCGCTCCCTGTTGCGCTTGTTGTTGCATTTGTTGTGCTTGTTGTTGTGCTTGTTGCATTTCCTGAATGATCTGTTCGCGTTGCTCTGCTGAGTTCAGTAGCTTCTGAGGAATGTTCATCTTCTCAGCAATGTACTCCAGCATTTCTTCTTGGTTGACCATCACTTGACCTTGCATACCAAACTGGGCCGCGATCTGTCCAAACTGAAGCACCTTTTCCAGATCTTCAAGATGCTGGGTCTGAGCCAGCGGTGATGTCGGTACAACCTTGACCTCCATGCCGTCAACGCTCAACGGCAAATCAATGATGCCCAACTCATCCATCACATACAGGATACGGCGCACGATTGGCGTCATGGCCTCAGTGATCAAGCGCCCATATGCCGAGCCTAGGTTTTGCGACAACTCCTTCATACGTTGTACGATTTCTGTCGCACTACGCGCCGACATATTGTCTGGCGGCA
>JALRLN010000334.1 GCA_023254445.1 Candidatus Poseidoniaceae archaeon
TTTCTGTCCGGCTTCGGCTAGGGGCCGCGCAACCCATTCCAGTGAAAGCCCCTCCCATGGACCTGCGCAACATTGCGATCATCGCCCACGTGGACCACGGCAAGACCACCATGGTGGATGCGATGCTGCGCCAGGCCGGCGCCTTCTCCAGCCACGGCGAGGTGGAGGACCGGGTGATGGATTCCGGCGAGCTGGAACGTGAGAAGGGCATCACGATCCTCGCGAAGAACACCGCGGTGAAGTACGTCGGACCCTCCGCGCCCGACGGCATGACCATCAACATCATCGACACCCCCGGCCACGCCGACTTCGGTGGCGAGGTCGAGCGCGGCCTCTCGATGGTCGACGGCATCGTGCTGCTGGTCGACGCCTCCGAGGGGCCGCTGCCCCAGACCCGCTTCGTGCTGCGCAAGGCCCTCAACGCCGACATGCCGGTGATCCTGGTCGTCAACAAGACCGACCGCTCCGACGCGCGGATCGCCGAGGTCGTCGACGAGACCTACGAGCTGTTCATGGACCTGCTGGACGAGTCGCACTCCCAGGACGCGCTCGACTTCCCGGTCGTCTACGCCTCCGGCAAGGCCGGCGTCGCGAGCCTGACCAAGCCCGAGGACGGCACGCTCCCGGCCGACAGCACCGACCTCGAGCCGCTGTTCCGCAC
>JALRLN010000335.1 GCA_023254445.1 Candidatus Poseidoniaceae archaeon
GGTGGCCCTGAACAGCAGCACGGGCGGGACCTTCTTCCTCAACGGGGAAGCCATCGGAACCTTTGCTGCGGACAAGGCGAGCATCCCGGCAGGCGACTTTGGTTCCAACAGTTGCTACGAGGCCGGGCTCGACTGCCTGAACCTCGTGATTGGACGGCACGGCGCCGGGAGCGACAGCTACCACTTCGAGGGCATCATCGACGACGTGCGCATCGACGCCGTCGACCGACGGGCCGTCACCACGACCACCGAAACGAACGGAACCAACGGCACCACGAACGAAACGAGCATCGTGATCACCAGCGCCCTCCATGCGGGCGAGCAACCGGCGCTGAGCCACTGGTCCTTCGGTGAAGGCGAGGGTTCGCTGACAAGCGATGGGGAAAGGAACGCAACCATCAGCGGCGCGGCCTGGGTGATGCCCGACGGCAGCATCGTGGCGCAGGCCTTCGAACTCGAAAACGGCAACGACCTGAGCCTCGACCCGGTGTCCGCGGGCGACACCCTGCTGTTCTTCGCCGACCTGCCGCAGTACACCCGCAGCCTGTCGCTGTCCGTCTTCGGATGGGGCTTTGACGACTGGGGCGAGGTGCAGGACTTCACCGTCTACCACGACGTCAACCGAACCCCGTCCGCGTGGAACCACCTCGACGC
>JALRLN010000336.1 GCA_023254445.1 Candidatus Poseidoniaceae archaeon
GGTGCGGTGGTCGAGGGCGACGCGGGTCAGGCCGTCGGTGGCGGCGGAGCAGACGTACTCGAAGTGGGGCGTGCCGCCCCGCACGACGACGCCGAGGGCGACCACGGCGTCGTACCCCTCCTCGGCGAGCGCCGCGGCGACGACCGGCAGCTCGAACGTGCCCGGCACGCGGACGACGGTCGACTCCCCCACCTGGTGGTCGTCGAGCGCGCGCTCGGCGCCGGCGAGGAGGCCGTCCATGACCTCGGTGTGCCAGCTGGCGGCGACGACGGCGACACGCAGGTCGCTGCAGTCGACGGGCTGGAGGGTGGGGGCGCCGTGTCCGCTCATGCGTCGATCTCCTGGTCGGTGTGGTCGAGGGTGTCCACGACGGAGGTGCTCGGAGCCGGCTCGACGGAGGTCAGGCCGGGCAGGACGTGGCCCATCCGGTCGCGCTTGGTGCGCAGGTAGGCCAGGTTGTGGTCGTTGGGGTGCGGGGTCAACGGGACCCGCTCGGCGACGGGGACGCCGAAGTCCTCGAGGCTGCTGACCTTCTCCGGGTTGTTGGTGAGCAGCCGCACGCTGGTGACGCCGAGGTCGCGCAGCACCTGCGTCGCGGTGCCGTAGTGGCGCGCGTCGGCCGGCAGCCCGAGGTCGAGGTTGGCGTCGACGGTG
>JALRLN010000337.1 GCA_023254445.1 Candidatus Poseidoniaceae archaeon
CGGCAGCAGCGCACGGCTTGTCTTTGGGTACAAGGGCGTGTTTTTGGTTCTTTCGCCGCAGGCGAAAAATCCAGGGATGAGCGCAGCGCTGCGGCAGCAGCGCACGGCTTGTCCTTGGGTACAAGGGCGCGTTTTTGGTTCTTTCGCCGCAGGCGAAAAATCCAGGGAGTTTGTAGTAACTTGGAGCATGCCCAAAATCATCCACGCCATTTCAGGACCTCGCAACATCAGTACTGCACTGATGTACAGTTTTGCCCAGCGTCCCGGGTGCGCGGTCTTTGATGAACCGATGTACGGGGTGTACTTGAAGAAATTGGACCCGGATCACCCCGGAAAAGAGGACGTACTAGCACATTGGCCCACCACACTCGAAGGGGTGCGGGACCAAGTCGCTACGCTTTCTTCCCACGACGAGATTTACCTCAAAAACATGGCGCATCATATGCACGGCGAGCCTTGGCATTGGGTGGAGCCGTCGGCCTACGTGTTTTGGATCCGTCATCCCCGCAAGGTGGTGCACAGCTTCGCGAAGGTGATCGATACGATGAGTCCGTTCGACATCGGTTTGAATGAGCAATGGGAGCAGTGGGTCCAATTATCCCAATTCCCCGGTCCAAAAATTATCGTGGATTCCGACGAAATGTTGACCAAT
>JALRLN010000338.1 GCA_023254445.1 Candidatus Poseidoniaceae archaeon
AACAGCATTTGTAGTTGGAAATACTAGTGGATCAGCAGCATCATCTGTGCTTGTATTACCGTTTACAATAATATCAACAACTTCGTCAAATGCACCTTCTACTCTAGTTTGAGCTGTAGCGTTTCCTGCAGTGGCAGTGCTTGCCTCTCCTTTAGCAAAGTTAATTGCACCTACTGTTTGTGTTTGTTGATCGCTTTGGACATAAGCACTGTTTGCACGTTGGTATGAAAGTCCAGCTGTTACTTGATTGTAATTTGTGCCAAACGCTGCATCAAAATATGCTGCATCAATGATTAATCCTGTATCTCTTTCGCATTTTGCTTGATCATAAACAAAGTAATTGTCATTTATATATGCAGTGGTTTCTGCTTTTAAGAAGTCTCTGTTGCCAACTAATTGATCTCTTGTATAAACCAATTCGTTACTTGCTGGTCCAGGCACAGTGTATTCAGTGCCTTCGCTTGGCAACTGGTCATATTGTATGAGATTAATTACATCCTCCCATAGCGCATCTACCCTGTTTGCAAAAGTTGCATCTCTTGCTGCTGCTAATTTGCTTAGTCTTTTCGCTTCTAATAGTGCTATTATAGTTGCTGGCTTTTGTTCTACGTCAAGATAT
>JALRLN010000339.1 GCA_023254445.1 Candidatus Poseidoniaceae archaeon
GATGATCAAGCTATCTTTCGTTGGTCGGGAGCAGATGTTGATAAATTTATTTCTCTAACAGGTAATGTAAAAGTATTAGATAGATCTTATCGTTGTCCTCAACGTGTTTTTAGATTAGCAAATAATATCATTACAAAAATTAGAAATAGGCGTCCAAAAACATGGGAACCAAAAGAAGATGCAGGAACAGTAAGGCGAGTAGCACATTTACGTCACATAGATTTAAGTAAAGGCAATTGGTTAATTTTAGGAAGAACTAAAAAAATAAGAAATGAAATGATTGAAGAGATACTTTTAGAGCAAGGGTATTGGTATGGAAGAGGCGAACATAGACCAGTGTCTACGACTGTTTTGGGGGCTATAGATGTATGGAAAAAATTGAAGCTAGGGCATGCGGTCAATCTTACTGAGGTTAAAACTTTATATAACAAAATTAAAACTAAAGTTGGTGTTGCACACGGACATAAAAAAATGAAAGTAGAAGACGACAGTCAAATGTTTACACTTCAAAACTTAAAAGATAATCATGGTTTACTTGTCGATGGAGAATGGTGGGAGGTACTTAGTTCATTAACACCATTTGAAATAACTTATTTACGGCGGCTTGAAAAAATAGGT